>JAGVPM010000133.1 GCA_020052235.1 Candidatus Goldiibacteriota bacterium | reverse complement strand
CGCTTTTTCGGAGCGTTTAGAGCTTAAAACAGATTGCTTCGTCGCAAAAACGCTTCTCGCAATGACAATCAAATGTAAAGAAGCGTTGGAGACACTACATTAGCGACACATAAAGTAAAAAAATAAATCAGGACAATGAATATCAGCGATAATTATATTTACAATAATATACAATAGTGTATATTATTGTTTATGAAATTCGATGACCTTTTAAACCAATTATCCGGCTTTCCTTATTTTGATATGCCTACGGTCCGCCGGCTGTCAGGGCAGGCTCCTAACCAGGTTCGCACGCAGGTGCATCGCTGGCTGAAGACCGGCAAGATTTTGGCTTTACGCCGGCAGATGTATACCCTCGCGGATGCTTTTCGCAAAGTCCCGTTATCCACCGCCCACCTGGCCAATAACCTTTACTTGCCTTCCTATATAAGTGGACTTTGGGCTTTGGGTTTTTATGGCATGATTCCGGAAAAAGTGGTGGCCTATACCAGCATCACCCCGCGCGCTCCGCGCCGGTTTGAAAATGTTTTCGGGGTGTTCCAATATTCCCATGTTAAGCAAGATTATTTTTTTGGATTTTTTTCCGTAACGCCGGACAACCAAAATGTCCGGCTGGCTGAACCGGAAAAGGCGCTTTTGGATTTATGGTATCTGACGCCGGGAGAGTGGTCCCTGGAAAAAATGCGGGGTATGCGGTTTCAACAAGCCGAACTGGTTCAGCTGAAAAAATTAAAGGTATATGCTGAAAAATTCAATTCGCCCAGGTTGCGGCAAGCTGTACAAAATTGGCAGGCGCTGGCGTCGGAAACCGGGCTGGAGGAACGTTTATGAAATCAGAAGTCCTTATGCTGGTGGAAAATATTCATGATCCGGCGCTCAAATTGAATTTGTTGCGGGAATATTTACAGGCATTCATCCTGCGTTCGCTGCATGAAAGCAATGCGTTTGATTCTCTGTCATTCGTCGGCGGCACGGCTTTGCGTTTTTTGCACGGGTTGCCCAGGTTTTCCGAAGACTTGGATTTTTCCCTGGAACAGCCGCAAGGGTATGAGATTGGGACTTGGCTGGACAAGATCAAGCGGGACCTGACCTTCGCCAATTTCCAGGTTGAAGTTCCGTCTGTGAACGACCGCAAGACCGTGCATGCGGCTTGGGTGCGTACTTCGGAATTGCTGCACGCGGCCGGGCTGGCGGCCATGCCGCAGCAGAAGCTTTCCATTAAACTGGAGATTGATACTCAGCCACCGGCCGGAGCGGTTCTCGAAACGACCCTGGTCAACCGGAAATTCCTGGCCGCGCCTCCAGGAAATACCTCGGTTAACCGCAGCCTGATGTTCGCTCTTAGGCATCACGACTTGCCGTCTCTGTTCGCGGGTAAGATTCACGCCATGAGTACCCGTAATTATCTTAAAGGGCGGGATTGGTATGATTTGGTGTGGTTTCGGACTTTGCATACCCCCCGGATCGAACCGAATTACGTACTTCTCCAAAATGCGCTGCAACAGACAAGTGCGAACTGGCCGGCGGAACAATGGACCGGGCAAGTGCGCGCTAAACTGGCCGCGCTTGATATTAAAGTCCTGCGGGGGGATGTAGCCCCCTTTTTGGAACGCCAAACCGATGCGGAATTGCTGACGAAGGAATATATTCAACAGCTGCTCTAATGTTAGCTAACTCGTCAGGGATTTAACCACTTTTTGTTTCTGCATCTGTCGCATTTTTTTTGAGCCGGACTCGCGAAAAAAGAAAAGGCAGGCCTTTTGGGCCTGCCTTTTCTTACACTATGGGTAATACAGTTATTCAGGCAAGGTTACAACCTGAATTTTATTGGCCAATAATTCGGGGATCCATAATGTGTTCGCGGCGGCATCGTACGCAAAATCAGCCGGTCCGGCCAGGAGCGGAAGATTCAAGGTTGTAAGTGCTTTGGTTTTGGCATCCAGTTGGTACAGCACGCCCTTGGGCCCAAATTCAACCCAGTTCGAGAACAGCAGCGTACCGTCGTTTAACCGCGCCAGTCCGTCCAACATGCCGCGTTTATCGGAAAGTGCGGTATAACGAAGTTTGTCTGCAAAATTAATAACTCCTACCTCACCGTTGGGTTGATTGTTGGTGCCCATACCGACCACATACAGGTTCTGAGTGGCCGCGTCAAACCAGAGCCCGTTCGGTCCAGTTAATGTTCCTTGGACAGATACCTCGGTAACGGTCTTGGCCGTCACGTCGACTTCAACAATCCGGTTGCTGTCCGTGGAGGAAACCAATAAGGTGTGCGCGTCCTTCACCGTGCAGTCATTTAAAAAGGAAGTTCCGCTGACCGTGACTTCGAATACCGTTGCACGTGATGCGAGATCAAAGCCTACCACGCGATCCACATCGGCCACATACAAGACCGACCCAATAATCGCCATACCCTTGGGTGCATTTAAAACGCCGGTTTTCGGTAAATACTTAAGCTCCAGTATTTTTCCCTGGGCATTAAGTTTGGAAATAAATCCGTCCCCGTCTTTTCCTGTTGGATCCAACTTGGCGCCGATATTGGAAACATAAACGCCGCTGCTGTGCAGCATGACGCTCTCCGGCGCTGAAAACCCGGTAATTTCTTTTTGCACGGCTGGAACGTTCTTGGCCGGACTTTTGACTTGCTCCGGATTACACGCGGCCAGGGTCCCGGCCAAAAGCACCATACTGATTCCTGCGATTGCTTTTTTCATAATGCCCTCCTGTGGATTGAAATTTCAAGTACTGTACCATAGAGGAGAAAACGAATCTGTCAAACCCGGCTTTTTTTTTGTTGATTTTCAGCTAGTTGCCATTGTTTCGGCGTGACACGATAGCTTTTTTTGAAGAGTTGTATGAAGTAGGAAAGATTTTCAAAGCCGGCCAAATATCCGACTTCGGTCACGGGCCAATCCGTGTTTTGCATCAGGAAGGCGGCGCGTTCCAAACGCTTCCGGTTGATCCAGTGTTTGGGGGATTCCTTGGGGAAGGCGGTTTGAAAATCTTTCTTGAATTTGGAAAGGCTGCGGTTGGATTGGGCGGCAAAGGTTTCGAGCGGCCAGGGTTTGGCATAATGGCGTTCCATGAAGGCTTTTAAATCCGGAATGGGGATTGCCCGCGCCGCTGCCCGGAGTGCGGACCAGATGGCGCCCGTGGGCTCGGCCAGTAAAACTTGCATTAGGATTTCATCCAATTTCAGTTGGAGCAGCGCCGGAGTATGTTTGTGCGGATGCTGAAAATAGGGAATAACCGAGTCAATCGAAGACCGCAACAGCGGAGGTATGATGAATTTGCATACGTCTTTCACGGGGCCGATTGGTTGTTTTTTGAAGGTGTGTTCATGGCGTTCCACAAATCCGGCCAAGTAGGCATCACCGATGAGAAATACGAAATTTTGAAATGCTTGCCCTGAGGCAGGGCACACATTGGACATTACGTAGTGATTCTGGCGGAGGAACATTCCCTGACCGGCGGTAAAGCGCCATTCTTGCTCAAGATCCTGGATTTTTTTTTCACCTTGCAGGATGAACGCCAACAGGTTGGTAGTCAGGCAGATTTCCTGTTTTCCCGAATCCTCATAAGTATGAAACTTCACAAAGGTGACGTCATCCAACTTTAAGCGTGAGGGCTTCCCGGTATGGCGGAAATATTCAGGAAACGTGTAACGCATAACGATACCTCGGTTGGTTAAAATAGACCGGCCTATTTTTTAGAATTGTCATCCTGCAAATTTAAAATCAATCCCTGGCTCTGGGGCACGACCATGACCTTATTTCTTTCGTCAGGCATGGCAGCCTCCTTAAAATTGGTCAAGCTCGGCACTTCACTCCACCCCTTTCCAGGGATGGGGCAGCATCAATTGGGCATAGAGGTCCAGAGCATAACGGTCGGTCATGCCGGAAATAAAATCACTTAATCGCTGCTCGGGATCAGAGGCCGGCAATCCGGGAGCAAGTTGCCGGACGGTTTCCGGGTGTTCTTTGAGATACTGGAAAAGCCCCTCCAACAGCCGCGCGGCTTTGGCGAATTCCAGTTGCAGTTTTTCGGAATGATAAACCTGGTTGAATAAAAATTGGCGCAGTTTTTCCGTGGCTTCCAATATCATCGGACTCATGCGGATAACGTCCGACCCGGCGGAAGAGGAAATGACATCGTGCACCATGGTGTTGATGCGCTCCGAGGAAGTTTTGCCCAGGCGTTTCACGGCATCTGAAGGCAAGGCATTGGAAGCGATAAACCCGCCGCGCATGGCATCCTGAATGTCGTGGTTGATGTAGGCAATGGAATCAGCTACGCGCACAACTTGTGCTTCCAGCGTGGCTGGTTTAATCAGGTCGGGTTCGGCCAAGACCCCGCGTTTGGATTTTGAATGACAGATGATGCCATTGCGGACTTCAAAGGTCAGGTTCAAACCCTGGCCGTCTTTTTCCAAGATGTCCACCACGCGCAGGCTTTGTTCACTGTGCCGGAAACCGTTTTTGAGTTTGCGGTTTAAAACTTCCTCACCCGAGTGTCCGAATGGGGTATGCCCCAGGTCGTGCGCCAGGGCAATGGCCTCGGTCAGATCCTCGTTTAAACTCAGGGCGCGGGCAATGGAGCGGGCGATTTGAGAGACTTCCAAGGTATGAGTCAATCGGGTGCGGTAATGCTCCGAAGAGGGAGCTAAAAAGACTTGGGTTTTATGCATCAGCCGCCGGAAAGATTTGGCGTGGATAATGCGGTCGCGGTCGCGCTGAAACACGGTGCGCAGGTTGCATTCGGGCTCGGGTTTGGCGCGTCCGCGGCTTTGATTGCTCTTGGAAGCCTGGGGTGCCAGTTTTTCGTGCTCCCAGGTTTCCAAGCGCTCGCGTATTTTTGGTTCAAGCGGCGGAGTCATAGGCGTTTAACTGCACTGCAGGCGTTGGATACCCGTGGCGCGTCCAGTGGCCGGATCGGCTTCGATGATAACCCCATTGAGCCAGGGGCGGTCCGGAGCAGGTGTAAACCGCGTGGGCATTTGAGTCAGAAAGCGGTGCAGTGCCTCCTCTTTTTCAATGCCGATCACCGAGTTGCGTCCCCCGGTCATACCGGCGTCGGTCAGGTACGCTGTGCCTTGGGGGAGAATTTCTTCATCCGCGGTTTGCACGTGCGTATGGGTGCCGATGACCGCAGTCGCTAGCCCGTCGAGGTACCAACCCAGGGCGCGTTTTTCCGAAGTTACTTCCGCATGGAAGTCGACCAAGATCAAAGGCGTTTGAACTTTGATGGTTTGAATCAGTTCGCGCGCCAGGGTAAAAGGGTCGCGCAGGGTATGCATGTACACGCGGCCTTCGAGATTAATGACCCCAAGTTTGGGCCCGCCGGCCGTGACTTCAAATACACCCCAGCCTTTTCCCGGAACCGCATCCGGATAATTGGCCGGGCGCAGCAAGCGCGCTTCTTTGTCGAGAAAACCGTAGATTTGTTTTTTATCCCAAATATGATTGCCGCTGGTTAAAACATCGGCGCCGAGCTTGAACAATTCCTGGGCGATTTCCGGGGTTAAGCCGAATCCCCCAGCGGCGTTTTCCGCATTGACGAGGATGAAGGTCGGTTGGTGTTCCTGTTTTATCCGGGGAAGCCAGGACGCCAAACAGCGGCGTCCCGGCTCGCCAATCACATCCCCGATAAAAAGAATTTTCATAGCCACCTACTTGGCGTATTCCACGGCCCGGGATTCACGGATAACCGTGATGCGGATCTGACCCGGGTATTCTAACTCTTCCTCAACTTTTTTGGCAATGTCTTTGGCCAGCAAAATGGCGTTTTCATCGCTGATTTTGTTTTCTTCCACAAGGATGCGCAATTCGCGTCCGGCTTGGATGGCATAGGCTTTGGAAACGCCGGCAAAGGACATGGAAATGTCTTCCAGTTTCTTCAGGCGTTTGATGTAGGTTTCGATATTTTCGCGGCGGGTGCCGGGGCGCGACGCCGAGATCGCATCGGCGGCCTGCACCAATACGGCTTCCAGGCTTTGGAATTCCACTTCGCCGTGGTGGGCGGCAATGCAATGCACCACTGAGGCCGGCTCGTTGTACTTGGTGGCCAGGTCCGCGCCGATGGTGGCGTGTCCGCCTTCGACTTCGTGATCCACGGCTTTGCCCAAATCATGCAGCAATCCGGCGCGGGAAGCCAGATGGCTGTCGGCTTTCAGTTCCGCGGCCATGACCCCGGACAAATGGGAAACTTCAATGGCATGCTGCAGGACGTTTTGTCCATAGCTGGTGCGGAAGCGCAAGCGTCCGATCAAGCGCATTAACTCGGGATGCAAGCCGGTGACGCCGGTGTCCATGACCGCTTGCTCGCCGCTTTCCTTAATCAAACGTTCCACGTCATCCTTGGCTTTGGCCACGACTTCTTCAATACGCGCCGGATGTATGCGCCCATCGGCCAAAAGTTTTTCCAAGGCCAAACGGGCGATTTCACGGCGTACCATGTCAAAGCAGGAAATGATAACCGCCTCGGGAGTATCATCCACTATCAGATCCACCCCTGTGGCCATTTCCAAAGCCCGGATATTGCGTCCTTCGCGGCCGATAATGCGGCCTTTCATTTCCTCATTGGGGAGCGGCACCACGGAGATGGTGTTTTCAATGGTGTGGTCGTACGCGCTGCGCTGAATGGCCATGGTGATAATGCGTTTGGCTTTGCGTTCGGCATTTTCCTTGGCATCTTCTTCAATGAGCTTGATCAACCGGGCCGCGTCGTGCCGGGCTTCGTTGGTCATGGTCTCGATCAGCAGCTTTTTTGCAGCTTCGCTGGTCAAACCCGAAATTTTTTCCAGTTTTGATTTTTGTTCGTCGATTACCGCAGTCAATTGCGTTTCTTTTTCCTGAATTTGCGCTTGGGTTTTCTTCAGGCCGTCTTCCCGCTGCTGGAATTCCCGGTCCCGTGTATCCAAAACATCCAAGCGCCGGTCCAAATTTTGTTCCTTTTGCATCAAACGGTTTTCGAGAGTTTGCAGTTCCTGCCGGCGCGCCCGGGTTTGTTCTTCAAATTCGGTTCGCTCCTTATACAATTTGTCCTTGGCTTCCATCATCAATTCGCGGCGTTGCGTTTCGATCTCTTTTTGAGCTTCCTCGAGAATCTTTTTTGCTTGGGTTTCGGCTGATGAAATGGTTTTTTCCGAACGGCTTTTGCGCATCCAATAACCGAATGCAAAACCAAACACTAAGGTAATGATGATACTGATGATTAAGGTAGTTACCATATGACGTCCTCCTATACGCGTGGCGGAGGACTATTAAGGAAAGTGGGAGCTGAAGAAAAACGATTTTTAAAGATGCCAAGGAAATATCGTGTTGCACATTTTAAAGGGCTTTTTCGGGAAACTATTCCACGTCAAAAGTGGTTTTAACCCAATATCCCTTAAATAACTAGAACAATTGATAATTTCCAGTTGCATCAACGTTTTAAAAGCTACCATTACAGGTTCCGAAATAAACATCAGGACCTGCACCCAAGCAGTCCGCCACGATATATATGATATCGGTTGCAAATTTCGCAACCGTGATGGATCAATTATATGCACAAGATCGGAGGGTGTCAAGAAAAGAGCAAAAAAAAACCCGCGAGTGCCGTGTGAAAAAGCCTATTCGAACCTCTTTACCAGGTGGGTGGCCTAAGGAATGCCAGTTAGCCAATCCCCTTAAGGGCGGCACGTGAACATCCCAGTTTGGCCCCCGATAAAAAGGCATTGGTTCGAAAAAAAGCCCGTTCATCACCAACACCGCAGGCAAGTTTAGTTATAACACGGGTTATCCGTTTTTTCAATGAACCCCCTTAAGTTTGTGTTGCCTATGGTTCGTTACTATAAGAAAAT
>JAGVPM010000177.1 GCA_020052235.1 Candidatus Goldiibacteriota bacterium | reverse complement strand
GTTTCGGTTTTGGCCTGATCCAGGGCTTTTAAAATTTGGGCATAGTCATGACCGTCAATGCAAATGACATTCCAGTTAAAAGCCCGCCATTTATCGGCAATGGGCTCGACGTTCATAACTTGGCAAACCGGCCCGTCGATTTGCAGCCCGTTGGCATCCACCAGGGCGCAAAGGTTGCTCAATTTATAGTGGGCCGCGCTCATGGCCGCTTCCCAGACTTGGCCTTCTTCCAATTCTCCGTCACCCAGGGCCACATAAACCCGGAACAAAGGCGCACCCTGGGGTTGGCGCGCGGCAACAGCCATGCCGCAAGCCACGGAAAGGCCTTGGCCCAAGGAGCCGGTGGAAATATTGACTCCGGGTGTTTTATTCATATCCGGATGCCCCTGCAGGATGGAACCAAACTTGCGCAGGGTGGGAAGCACGTCAGGGGAAAAATAGCCGCTGCGGGCCAAAGTGGCATACAGGGCCGGGGCCGCATGGCCTTTGGATAAAATGAAACGATCACGTTGGGCCCATTGGGGATTGGCCGGATCGTGGCGAAGTTCGGCAAAATATAAAACAGTCAACAAATCCGTGACCGACAAGGACCCGCCGGTGTGGCCGGAACCCGCAGCACCCAGCATGGAAATGATGTCGCGGCGGATTATTAAGGCTTTTTCAGCTAAAAACGTCAAATCACGATTCAAGGGGTATACCATGAAAACCTCCGAAAATATGGGCCAAATGGTACTAAACCCGTTGGGCCTTTGTCAAGGATAAAGAAGGAAGGCGGTGAATATGGTATACTTAAACTTCGATTTTTAATCCCGGAGGTTTCATGACCGATCAAACGCTTTCCGAGCACTGCCTGCCCATTAAACCTTGGCAATTTTGGTTTCTATCGGGTTTATCCGGGCTGATATTGATGTTTTCCTGGCCTAATATTTGGTTGGCTTCTTTTACTGCCTGGCCCAGCGCCTTGGCGTGGATCGCTTTTGTGCCTTATATATATATATGGCGCCGGGTAGGCTGGCGGGGCGCATTTGCCCATGCCTGGGTGCTTGGGTTTATCTATTTTTTGAGCGTCCTGGCCTGGATTAGGCTTATCAATCGCGATACCAATTTGGACAATTCCATTACCTGGTTGATTTTTACCTTTAGCGGCGCGATTTACGTAGGCTTGTTTGGCGCTACGTCGAAATATATTTCCGATCGCTTGAAGTGGCCGGAGACCCTGGTTCTCCCTTTGGCTTGGACGACCTGGGAATATTTGCGGGGACATCTTATGTTTGGGGGCTGGCCGTGGGGGAGTTTGGGGCATACCCAGTATTCCAATGTGGTGATCCGTCAACTGGCCTCGGTGGTTGGCGTGGGCGGGTTGTCGTTTTTGGTCATGTGGGTCAATGTGGTGATCGCCCGGGAATTGGAACAGGGACTTCAGGCCAAGACCTGGAGTGTAAGCGGGTTTTGGGCGCGTTGGTGGCGTCCGGCGGATTGGAAGGAACAATGGGGGCAACAGCCGTTGATTACGGCAGCCAAGGGCATCATGGCCGGAGCCTGGGTTTTTTTCCTGGTGTTGGCCGTGGTGGAAGGCGCGGCTTTTGCACGTGCTCCGCAGCAGTTTTTTAAAATCGCATTGGTCCAAGGCAACATTGATACCACCCAGCATTGGGATCGGGCCTATAAAATTAAGATCATGGAACGCATGCATCGTTTGCACACGCAAGCCGCGTCCGCAAAACCGGATTTGGTGATTTGGTCCGAATCGTGTTTTCCCGGAATTTTGGAATATCCGGATGAGCAGGAGTGGGAGACGCAGTTGCGGACCTTAATCAAAAACGGCGGCGTGCCCACGCTGCTGACCAGCAATGAATACCAGTTGGAAAAAATCCCCGGAGAAGATGACGTGTACCATCATTTCAACAGTGCGTTTTTATTGGACGGGCAAGGCCAAACGCTGGGGCGGTACCGGAAAATAAAATTGGTGCCGTTTGGCGAATACATTCCCTGGGAAATTTTGAAAAATTTTTTGCACGCCGTGGTGCGCGAACCCATTCCCGTGGATTTTGAACCCGGCCGCGAGTATGCGTCGATTCAATACGGAGCTCTGCGTTTTTCGCCGTTGATTTGCTATGAAGATCATTTTGAGGAATTAGGCTATCAATTGGCCAAGCGCGGAGCGCGTTTTTTCGCCGGGCTGGCCAACGACCGGTGGGCGGGAACTTCGGCCATGAGTTACCAGCATACGGCCATGTCCGCGTTTTTGGCCATTGAGCACCGTGTCTATATGGCCAAAGCCAACATGACCGGCCCCACGTGCATGATCTCACCCTGGGGAACCATTTCACGCCCGCTGCCTTATTTTAAAGAGGGTGTGAAATTTGAAACCGTTGCTTATTCCCCCGGGTACAAAACTTTTTTCACCCGTTTCGGCAATGTGGTGGTTTTTTCGATGTTGGTTATGTTTTTTGCATTATTGGCCTGGGCATTTTTTCGCAGATAATCAAAGGGAATAAATCGCATCTAAATTTTTTTTACCGCAGCCGTACCTGCAAAAATCAATTTAATTAAAATTCCTAAAAAATATCCTTGCGGAAGGTTTAAATCTGGACAGCGCGAGCTTGCGGACCGTGGCGGAAAAAGTCACCAGCGGCATGAGCCTGGATACGGCCGTAAACGTGGCAGTCACGGATCACACGGCGCCG
>JAGVPM010000046.1 GCA_020052235.1 Candidatus Goldiibacteriota bacterium | reverse complement strand
CGGCGCCGTGTGATCCGTGACTGCCACGTTTACGGCCGTATCCAGGCTCATGCCGCTGGTGACTTTTTCCGCCACGGTCCGCAAGCTCGCGCTGTCCAGGTTTAAACCTTCAGCCTTGATCACATTCAGCCGCGTGTCCGTCACTCCGGGCACCGTGCTCCCGCCTTGATGCGTATCCGGCATGGCCGTGAATGCGATCGTGCTCACTTGATCATCCAATGGATTTGCCGGCGGCTTCACTGTCGCCGTATCATCCTGCCGGTAGCGGTTGTCATCCCTCGCTTGGGCTACCAGCACATCCAGCCCCGTCATGGTGAATGTGAAGATAAACACCAACAAACTCGAGATCGCTCTCCGGCAGTGTTTGTCCCACAGCCTTCCCATCCACCTTAACTTCCGGCTTATCTCTTTTTGGGTTAATTGCAAATTTTTCATAATAGGTCACCTCGTCTGGTAAGACGATTTAATTTAAATATTTTTCCATAGGTAAGTATATCATCGGTTTTTAGAATTATCAAACCAGGGGGGGCTTTTTTTTTGAATATTCAAAATTATTTTGCAAGCTCAAAGCTTTGATTTTCTTACAAAAAACCTACATTTTAAAAATCATAATTTATCTTCATTATTATAAGATTTAAAATCGATGGTTTTAGCAAATCAGCAGGGTATTGCTGCATGAAGGGGTATAATTTTTTTAAGTTTTTTCCTGTTTGTATCGAATAACAAAATAAGTAAACCACGTTTTTCCTCGAACCCCCTCCTCGAGGAAAAACCGCAGAAGCAAAGGCCTGCTCAGCCAAGCCACCCCACGCAGGCCTTTGCTTCTGCACTCTATTTGATTTTTTCGTTTTTGGTTTTCCGTCCGCGGAACAACGTCAACACCGCCGGCACCACCACCAAACTCAGCAAGGTCGAACTAACCACGCCGCCTATGATGACCCAGCCCATGCTGGAGCGCTGCTTCGATGCTTCATTTAACCCGATTGCCACCGGAAGCGTCCCGGCCACCAAGGCCATGGATGTCATCAAAATAGGCCGCAAGCGGGTACGACCTGCCTCCACCAGCGCTTCGGACAAACTCCGGCCTTTGGCCACTAATTGATTGGTATAATCAATCAGCAGGATTGAATTTTTAGTGGCAATACCCAGCAGCATGATGGTGGCAATGATGGAATAAATATTTAATGATTCCTTCGCCAGCCACAGAGCCACAAAGGCGCCGGAAACCGCCAAGGGCAGCGGCAGCAACAGGGCCAACGGCGTGATGAAAGATTCATATAAGCTGGCCAGCACCAGATAGATGAATAAAATGGCCATGAAGGCGGCCAGGGCCATGTTGGAGGACAATTCATCATACTGTTCTCCCTGGCCTTCAAATTTATAATAAACCCCCGGGGGCAATAATTGCTTGTCTTTAATTTCTTTAATGATCCAAGTCATTAAATCTCCCACACCATACCCCTCGGCCACATCCGAGGAAATCCATATCATCCGCTGGCTGTTTTGCCGGTATACGGTATTCAAGCCCTCGCGCCTTTCCAAACGCGCCACTTGTGACAGCGCCACCAACCGCTGGCTTAAGTTGGGAATCAATATTTCCGGGAAAGCCCGCTGCAATTCCCGGTCCTGTTCCTGCAAACGCACCCGTACATCCCATTCTTCCCCGCCTTGCCTGAACTTCACCGGCGTAATACCCTCGATTTGGGCGCGCAGTTCAGCTCCGGCCAAGCGGGTGGACACGCCCAATTGCTTGGCGCGTTCCTCCTGATACCGCAGCCGCAATTCGGGTTTGCCTGTGCGGTAGGAAGACCGGGCTTCCAAAAAACCATGATACTGTTTCATGGCGGCCAATACTTTTTCCGCGCCCTGTTCCAATGCCGCCGGGTCGGGTGAAAATATTTTTATTACAAACGGCCGTTCGCCTCCAAAGAGAATGTCGTAATCCGCAACCTGAATGCGGTAATCGCGGTAGGGCGCCAAGGCTTTCCTGAGCGACTCCTTGAACTGGGCGCAATTTTGTTTCCGTTGGCGGGCGGGCTTAAGCATGACAAATATTTTCGCCTTGGTCAGCTCACTTTCCACACCCGCGATGAGCGACGTAGTTGCCACCGCCGGTTGTTGCCGAATGACGGTTTCAACTTTCCGGGCAATGGTTTCCGTGGCCTCCAGCGTGCTCCCCGGTTCCAATTCCAAGCTGACTTGCAGCTCGCCGTTCTCATTGGACGGTAAAAAAGTTTTCGGGATCAACGGGACCGTCATATAACACAAAACTACCAGCAAAACACTGATCAGCAACACCCACACGCTATGCCGGATGGTGAAGCGCGCCACCCCGGCGTAACGTTCCTCCAACCATGCCTGGCTCCGGTTAAACAGATTAAGCAGGGGACGCATCAGCCAAGTCCAAAACCGCACCAAGAAAAATTTGTTTTCCCGTTTCCCCGCATAACGCGCCGAAAGCATGGGGCCGACCGTCAAGGCATCAAACAAACTTATGAACATAACGAAACACACGGTCAATCCGAATTCGCGTAAAAATTGCCCCGTGATTCCCCCCACAAACGCAATGGGCGCAAAAACCGCAATAACCGCCAGGGTGGTCGCGATAACAGCCAACAGTACTTCCTGGGTTCCCTCCAAAGCGGCAACGATCGGCGGTTTGCCCATTTCCAAATGCCGAAAAATATTTTCCCGCACGACTATGGCATCATCAATCAACAAGCCCACGGACAAGCTCAGCGCCAATAGCGTTAAAGTATTGACGGAAAAACCCGCGGCTGCCACCAAAACAAACGCACCGATCAAGGAATTGGGCAAAGCCACGCCCGTGATCAACGTTGAACGCAGGCTGCCTAAGAAGAAAAACACCACCAACACTGTCAATCCCATTCCGATCAAGATGGATTCGCTGACATCCTGTAGATTATCGCGTATGCTTTTGGCCCCATCCCGCACCAGCGTCAACTTTGCCCCAGGATATCTGTCCAAAACTTCCCGTTGAATCTCCCGGATGCGCTTTTGCAGGCGTTTGGCCACGTCCACGGTGTTGGCTCCGCTTTGCCGGTACACTTCCAGGATAATGGCCGATTCCCCATTGACATAGGAGCGGCTGGTTTCATCCTCGTGCGTATCCACCACGGTACCCAAGTCCCGGATGCGCGTGGGAAAATCATTACCGAAATATTTCACCACCACGTCGCGAATTTTTTGCAGCTCGTCAAACTCCCCCAGGGAGCGATAAATGATTTCACGGGACGTTTGTTTGGGGTCCGGGCGCTTGCCGAGGGGAATATTGGCGCCCCCCATTTCAAGCGCCTGGCCGACTTGAGATACCGACACCTCATATTCGGCCAATTTTTTCCGTTCCAATAAAACTTGAATCTCCCGCTTCGATCCGCCGTAAATTTTCACTTGGCTGACTTTGGCAATTTGCTCAAAACGCGGGCGCAATTCACGGTCCGCCAATTCATAAAGGGCATACCGGTTTTGAGGTCCCTGCAGCGCTATGGACACCACCGGTTGATCCGACACATCAAAACGCTGAATCAGGGGTTCTTCAACATCCTTGGGCATGCGGGTCTTGGCCACGGAAACCTTGGCCCGTACTTGTTGTTCAGCATAATCAGGATTAGTTTCAAGGGAAAATTCCACCCAGGCAAATGTGGCGCCCTCGTAATTGTAGCACATGACATTTTTCACGCCGGCGATGGTGCGCAAATCCTCTTCCAAGGGTTTGGAGACCAGATTGGCCATTTCTTCCGGACCGGCGCCGGGATAAATTATTTGTACATTGATATACGGCATTTTCACTTCAGGAAATTGATCCACCGGCAAACGAAAATATGCAAGTGTGCCTACGGCCAACATCATCAAAACCAAACAAACAATAAAAACCGGACGCCGGATGGCGATTTCCGCGACGTTCATGACACCTTCACCTCATCATTAAAAAATTATATTCACCGCAGAGACGCAGAGTACGCAGAGCATTCCAATGAATTTCCAAGCATTTCTCTGCGCCCTCCGCGCCTCTGCGGTGAAATCATGCCCTGCTGGGAAAAACCCACATCATTCCCCGTACAATTTAACCTGCGCCAGCAATTCCAAAATATTGTTTTCAATGGCCACGCGCGCCAATTGACTTTGACCCCAATCTTGTTCAAACTGGAGTACTTGATAGGTTAGGCTGTTGCCGCGGCGCAACCGTTGGCGTTCATACTCCGCTTTTTGTTTTTGCAGTTCCTCCAGAGTATGCGCGATTTTCAAACGCGCTTGGAACTCGGGCAAACGCCGGCGTAATTCGCGCCATTCACTTTCGGCCTCTGACCGGCTCCGGCTTAACTGCTGTTTGGCAGCCTCGCCTTCCCGGGTGTATCCGGCATCAATTTCCGCGCGCGTGAACCAATCCAGGGGCACGCGCACGTTTATTCCCACGGAATAGGCGCGATAGTCCCAATTCCGGGAATCCGCCAACGCCGGGGACAAATCCCGGTCCAGCCCATTAAGATACACGGCGGCTCGGGCTTGCACTTGAGGCTGGAGGTCATCTTGTTTTCGCACACTGTCCCAAACCGCGGCCTGCATGGCCATTTCCCCGGCCCGCACATCCAGCCTGGGCGGAATCTTTTCCGTCAAGGTTGGAAATGAGCTTGGCTCAACAAGCGGCATGGCCAATTCCTCTTCAACGCCGCCGGAAGTTTGGGCCCGAAGCAGGTTAAATGCTTCAGCCGCCATCCGGGCTTGATCCCGCGCACCTTCCAATTCCAAACGCCGGGCTTCAACCTGGGATTGCGCCTGCATGAAATCCGAACGGTCCTGAAGTTTCATCCGCACGCGTTCCTCCACCCAGGCCGTCAAACGTTCGGCGCGCTCCAATAATTCCGCCTGGATCCGGACCACGTCCCTGGCCAAGGCCAGTTTCCAATAAACGATCTCCGATTGAACTTGGATTTGGCGCATTTGATAACGGCGCCCCCAGAGTTCCGCTTGATATTTCGCCTCCAAAGCGCCCGACAGCGATTGCAAATTGCGGCCCCAGGCATTTTGCCAAAGATCCTGCGATAGTTCCAAACCGCTTTTACAGGTATAGTAATTTTCAAAGGGAACATAATTGGGATCCGCCCCGTCAATCCCCGTATACTGGGTTTGGTGAAAAATACGCCACCGCATGCCCAGCAGGGTTTGCTCTTCAACTCCCAGCGTCAATTGGTTTTGCCGCCTGCTGTCTCCATAATACATGGGTTGCAGGCTTTGGCTGCGGTCATACGCATGCGCGCCTTCCGCAAAGGCATACGGAGTAGTCAGCAGCCGGCGTTCCTGCAACAGGTGTTCCGCACTTTCAGCCGCGGCCTGCGCCGCCTTCATCCCGGGGTGATCGCTGCGCACTTGACGGAGATACTCTTCCAAGGTCAAGGTCTGAGCCTGACTCCCGCCCAGCCAGCTTAAAACTCCCACCCAGGCACCCAGTCCAATCCATTTCCAGCGCATCATTTTGTTTCACTCCATTCTGTCAAGTAGCCTTGATCGTCCGGCTCAAAGGCCGCCCCGGGAATAGAACCAACGTTTGGGCCGCAACACTTCAACATTCCAGACCGGTAAATAGGTCACTTCTTAGGTTTCAATTGGTGTGTTCCGGATCTTGAAATAAACTTAGCACACGATGTTATCACTGTCAACATCAATGTTTACAACGATAACATCAGGGCTGGATTTTCTTCCCAATACATGCGATACTAACTCCGGTTCTTGTTACGGAAAAACGTTTCTTGTTTTTGAAATTCCTCTCCCCTTGGAGACTGTGTCACAACGTCCGTCCACAGCCTCTAATCACATTCCCCTCCCCAGGGTTGGTGGGAGGGGATGTAGGGGAGGGG
>JAGVPM010000045.1 GCA_020052235.1 Candidatus Goldiibacteriota bacterium | reverse complement strand
CCATTCGATGCCGAGGATGTGTCCGTAGAACTCTTCGAGTGACTCGTTGCTCATGCTGTGCATTTTACACAATCATCCCACACGAATGCCGGAAGCGCCGAAAATTTTTAATGTCCTTAAAGATAACATCCAGCGCATTGATCACATTATAAAAAGTTTTTTAACTTTCGGGCGCCAAGAAAAACCGACTAAAGAGTGGATCGATGTCCAGACGGTTTTGAAGAATACCCTGGAATTGGCGACCAATTTGAGGCAGTTTGACCAGATAGAGATTTGTACTGAATTTGCTGCGGATGTTCCGGCCATACTGGGGGATCAACACCGTTTAACCCAGGTTTTTGTCAACTTGTTGAATAACGCCCGTGATGCCATGGCGGAGAGAGGCGGGCGGCTGACCATAAGCTATGAACGTGACGGTAATGAGCTTAGAATTAAGTTTAAAGACACGGGAAAGGGAATCAGCGCCCAAGATCTAAAGAATATTTTCACACCCTTCTTCACGACCAAAGAACCGGGCAAGGGCACGGGACTAGGGTTGTCCATCAGTTATGGGATTATTCAAGAACACGGTGGGAGTTTGGATGTTGAAAGCCGGGAAGGAATGGGTACCACATTTACCATCCGGTTGGTCATTCCGACTATTTCGAGCGATCACGAAAAAAGCAAGACTTAACCAGTGCGTTGCCTATCATGGTTTTTCCGGTTGTGATGAAGGCGGTTGCAGACGGCGGCCATCTTCCAAAATTACGGTTTGGGAATTAAGCACCGCATCCTCCCAAAAAACATCAACCCCCAGCGGAACGGTAATGGTCAAATATCCTTTTTTTTCCGTAACCCATCCATTCAATTGAAGCTTCAATTCTGCGATCATAACGGAGTTGGTTGAGTGCGTCCGCCAGTCTCCGTGCAATGAAAGCTTGGGGAAGCCGAATCCCTGGAATTCCGCTTGAGCCATGACCGGCACGGGTTGACTACGGTGATTCAGGCGGATGACCGTATAATCCCGGGGGACCTGGAAACGTATTTGGCGGGGTATTTCTCCGGATATTTGTCCATTCCAACTCTTGTAAAAAGGCGTGGCGAGTAAAAAGAAAAAAGTCAATCCAACGAGTAAGACCGAACTTCCGAAAATAATGAATGCTTTCTTAAAATGTGAATTTTGCGGAAACCATTTACGGAGCGCATGAAAGTTGAATGATTCCGGCGTTACCTGGTTCGCCCAAACGGCACTCAAATAGGTGAGTCCTCCGGACCATAATACATCCGAGGTGAAGTGCGCGCCCTGGATCACGCGTGCCGCTCCCATCAGTGTCCCATACCCCAGACCCGTGCCCAGCCAAACCCAACGCCGTCTGGAATGGGGGTCGAGAAAAAAAAGCACGCAAATCAAATATCCCACCGAGGGATGACCGCTGGGGAAGGATTTTCCCCGGCCGGGAGTACCGGGCGTGCCCAGGCGAAGAAAGGTTTCGGTTCCTCCCAGGGTGGAGACATCGCGCGGGCGCGGACGTCCCATATAGCCTTTTCCCAGGACATTGACCAACAAGCCGGGGCCGAGCAATAAGGTGAGCAGAACCACCGCAGCCGCACGGCGTTGCGGTTGCCAAGCCGGCCGAATCCAAGATCCGGAAAAAATAATCAGTCCGCCAACGCCTAAGAGGAGCCCGGGTAAGGTACCGTAACGATAGAGTGCGAACCAAAGAGGGGCTTCGCCATAAATCCAGCCTTGCTGGTAAAACCAACCTGAAATGATTAAGTCCAGATCGGTAAATATAAATGGGAGGCTTAAAACCAGCAAAATACCCAACCCATACCAGAATGTTGCCGGGAACCACTTTTTTAGCATGACGACTCAAAAGGCAATTCGAAATCGGCATAAAGCGAACGGAAATCGACCCCGGCTTGACTGGTTTTGCCGCGATAGGTTTTCCGGATGCCCAACATGGCATCTTTGAGTTCTTGGCTGGGACTGCCGTTGCGGATGGCTTCATACGCTTCGATAAAAGCGGCGAATTTATCGGCCGCTTGGACGATTTCTCCGTCACGCACGATTTGTCCCTGACTCACGACGTTTTCAAATTCATGTTCTGTAAACATGCTCAATTCGTTTTGCCAATTGGCATCTTCGGGGATCAGCTGATAAACTTTTTTCATTTCCTCGTGCTCATAATCTTTGATCATATGATCCAGTCCCGGTACCGACCGTTTAACCGGGGAGATGATATCCCGGGTCAGCGCTTCGGGCAAATCATGGAAAAGCCCGGTGAAGTAATTGTTGGTGCATTGGCGGTCGGAAACATTGATGCTGCGGGAAAAAAGGTAAGCGATAATGGCCACGAACAACATATGCCCCAAGACGGAAGTGCGGGGAACACGATGGATGCGGGACCAACGAATTTGGAAGCGCAGCTGCCCGCACAAACTGATGAAATTTTGGTAGCGGATATGATCGCTTAAAATTTGCATGCTGCGCAAATGATTATGCAACGCTTGTTTTTCCTGCAAATTGCGCCGTATGGCATCGATTTCATAATCCGTGGGATTGGCACGCAGGATAATGTCAAATTCCCATTGGGTGGCAAAAAAATGTGCGGCATTTAAAATTCGCCGATTTATGTCGGGCTCAGCGGGTTGGAAATAACGAATGAAATTATTCTGAAACTCGGATCCTAAGGGTGCCAGGGTGGATTGGAGTTCGGAATAAACCCATTGATTAAGCGCGGAATATTGTTTGTGATCCTTTTTGATTTTTTCGAAAATTTGCGGTTTTAAATCAGTTACGACAATTCGCTGTAAAAATTCAAACAATCCGCCTTCGATGATCAGCCGCCAATTGAATTCCGGTTCATGTTCGTGAAATTTGCCCAAAAAATAGGCGATAATCATCTTGTGGGCTTGTTTATCCAATTCCACCAATTCCACGGGACGGAGTTTGTCGTTCCATCGCTGCATATAGGCGGATTTAAGTAATTCTAAAAAAAGTTGCTTGCGGATTTGCATGGTAGTGCTCCCGGCGTCATGCGCGTTTTCTACGTTATACACCATGCGGGGCGTAAAGCTCAACCAAATGTTTTATAAGGCGGTTTTGATCTGGAAATTGGCAGTGACTATGGTATGATGCCCAGGTAAGCTCGTTGAAGAGGAGGAATAAATGATCAAATCCATGCTGGAAAAAATAGTTAAAAAAAATGATTTATCGGAAGCTGAAGCGCGATCAACCATGGAATATATCATGAATGGCGAGGCTACCCCGGTGCAAATCGCCGCCTTTATTACCGCATTGCGCATGAAGGGGGAAACCGTGGAGGAAATAACCGGGTGCGCCCGAGCCATGCGTTCAATGGCGGTTCAGATTGATTTACACTCTCAGACCATTGCTTTGGAAAGCAATGGTGCCAATCAGGCCGAAGAAACGATTGTGGACACCTGCGGGACGGGTGGAGATGGTGCCAATACCTTCAATATTTCGACAGCGGTCGCATTGGTGGCGGCTGGAAGCGGGTTGATGGTGGCGAAACACGGGAATCGCGCCATATCATCCAAATGCGGCAGTGCCGACGTTTTGGAAAAATTGGGTGTTAATTTAAACCTGACGCCGGACCAAGTTAAAGCATGTATCCTGCAAACCGGAATCGGCTTTTTATTCGCCCCTTTATATCATTTGGCAATGAAACATGCGGCCATTCCCAGGCGCGAGATCGGGATACGAACTATTTTTAATATCTTGGGCCCTCTGGCCAATCCGGCCGGCGCTAATGTCCAGATATTGGGTGTCTATGAGCCGGGATTGACCACAGTGATGGCCCAAGTGTTGCAACGCTTGGGTCTGCGCCGTGCCATGGTTGTTCATGGGCATGGAACATTGGATGAGTTTTCCTTATTCGGGTCAACGCAGGTCAGTGAGTTAGCTGAGGGAAAAGTACGCACCTATTCCGTTACCCCGGCGGATTTCGGTTTGCCGGAAGCGCAACCCGGAGAACTTGACGGTGGTGATGCGGTTTACAACGCAGGCATCATCCAGGCGGTTTTGAACAATGAACCGGGAGCGAAATTAAACGCGGTGTTAATGAACGCGGCGGCCGTCATGGTCGTGAGCGGACGTGCCCTTGATTTCAAAACCGGGGTTTTCATGGCGCGCGAAACAATTAGTCAGGGCAAGGCGCGAGCGAAATTGAACCAATTGATTGAAGTTACCAACCGGTTGGCAGCGGCCGCAGACCGTGTTTAATGCCCTGAAGACGGGAAAGGAACCAGTATACTGATGCCGCATCCGTTGAGCGAATATATAAATATTTTCATTACCCTTTTGGCTATTGTCGATCCAATGGGTGCCATACCCATTTTTATAAGCTTAACTCAGCACGCTCATAATTCTGACGAGAAGAATACGGCTTGGATTTGTGCCGTGACAGTAGGTTTGGTATTGATATGTTCGGCATTGTTTGGCGAGACTTTTTTACATTTTTTCGGCATCTCCATAGCTTCGTTTCGAGTGGCAGGCGGGATATTGCTTTTACTGATGGGAATTAATATGCTTCACGCCCGTCAAAATTATGGAACGTATGATACCGACGAAAACGGAAGGCGCAGGGAGCGGGAAAGTATCGCTGTGGTACCTCTGGCAATTCCGTTGCTTTCCGGTCCCGGTGCGATCAGCACCATGACTATTTATGCCCACCGGGATTTAAGTTGGGGCCATAGCATGTGGTTGATCGGAATCAGCCTGAGTGTTGCACTCCTGACCGGAATCATGTTGCTATTGGCGCAACCCATAGGAAAAGCTTTGGGGAAAACCGGGTTGAGCATTGCGGTGAGACTCATGGGACTTTTACTCTCAGCTGCCGCAGTACAATTCATCGCGGAAGGGTTAAGTCAGCTTTTTCCCAAGTTGATTTGAAAAATATAAAATTAAAGTAACCCGGATTCCGGAGAAATGAAGCAGTAGCATAATTTTTACTTGAGCTTGTTCCGGGACGGAGAGTACAATATATCATTCTGGATTGAGGTGAAATTTAAGATGGTGAAATTGTCATCGCCTCGTAAACTTGGCGGAAAGGAACGGCGGCGGTATCCCCGGCAAACCGTTCAATTATCGATTCGTTTTCAATCCTTGAAAAAAAACAACATTTCCAAAGCACAATCCAGCCAATCTCAAGACTTGGGTGCGGGCGGTTTGGCCATGATTTCCAATCAACCTTTGGAAACGGATCAATTGCTTTTAGTTACCTTGTTTTTACCGCCTGCGAGTTCAAAAGAAAGCTCGGAAGCGGAGAAATCCGGTGTAGATTCGGCGACGATTCTTTCACGGGTAGCCTGGTGCCAACCGACTCCCAATAGTGATTTTTATAGGCTTGGAATTCAGTTTTTGGACCTTACCCGGGAGGATCGTAAGCATTTAAAAAAATTTCTGGTTGATAACAAATTGGTGTCAAAAAAGCCGCGTCTTTATGTATAAAATATTTTTTGAGAAATGATTTGTGTACCCCCTCCTTACAGTACGATTAATGGGATTTGGTTTTTTCGACGCTTAAATTAAATGGACGGGAGGAAGGTGATGACTGAATTTTTCAATGCCGAAACTCGGGCGGAGCACCGGCGGTATCCTCGTACTCTGATCAAATTGCGTGTTCACTACAAGTGTCTTCAAAAAGGAGATGTTTCCCGCGCCTTGGATAGTTTGGCCGAAGATCTGGGTGCGGGTGGCATGGCAATGCGCATGGGTCAAAAACTCGAGCCCGGGCAATTATTAATGGTAGCCGTCTTTCTACCTAAAACAGATAAACGCGCGGAAATTATCGATACGCCTGTTTTTTTAGAAAAAGACTGTATTACGGTTTCAATACTCTCGCGGGTTGTTTGGTGTACAATGAAGAAAGATCATGAATATATAGCCGGAATTGAGTTTTGGGATTTAAACCGTGAGCATCGCAAACAATTTAAAGATTTTTTAATTGATTTCAATTTGGATAAACCTGATTCGGATTTATATTTGGAATAATATGATTCTTATTTTAAAAAACTGCGTTATTTATCCTTGCTTTTTAAATCGGAATAATTAAACAGTCGGCTAAGGTTGGAAAAAAGTTTTAATTGTCTCAATCGTGTTGAGGATTCCTTAATACCACATTATGCCGGTCTAAAATCCGATATAAAGTTCTGCGGTCAATATCCAGAATTTCGGCTGCTTTCGAAACGTTTTGATTAACCGTGCTTAATACTTCCAGGATATATTCTTTTTCTTTCTCTGCCATACTCATCAAAGGCTTGACGGTGTTGGGTTTGTTGCTTGAGGTTTCCGCAGTTTTGTTTTGTTGATCAGGGAAATCCTGCATGGTTAAAATGCCGCTGGAATTTAAGGCAATAGCACGTTCGACAGCATTCGCCAATTCACGGACATTCCCGGGCCAGGGGTACGCGCTCAAAAAATCGTAAACAGCTTCATGAATCCCGATCTCTTTGGAGGCGGCTTTGGCATGCCGTCGTACAAAAAAATCCAAGAGCAATGGAATGTCTGCGTGGCGTTCGCGCAAAGGCGGGATGTTAATGGTGACCACTTTGAGACGATAAAATAAATCCTCGCGGAAACGATGGGCTTTTACCATTTCATCCAGGGGTTGATTGGTTGCGGCAATGACCCGAACATTCACGGGGATTGTTTCGGTACTGCCGACTCGGGTGATTACCCGTTCCTCTAAAACACGGAGTAACTTCATTTGTAAAGCCATAGACGTGTTGGAGATTTCGTCCAGGAAGCAAGTTCCGTTTTGGGCAGCTTCAAAGATACCCACTTTATTCGCCACCGCGCCGGTAAAAGAACCTTTCATGTGACCAAATAATTCGCTTTCCAATAGTCCCTCGGCCAAGGCGCCGCAATTCATGGCTAAAAATGGTCCGGTTTGACCGCTGTTTTTATACAGAAGTCGGGCGATGATTTCTTTTCCGGTCCCACTCTCGCCTTGAATAAGCACAGTGGTGTTTAAGGGTGCCACGCGTCCAATGATTTTATAAATTTCAACCATTTCCGGGCTTCGGCCCACGACTTCTGCTTGGCCTTGTTCTTCCACTAAATTGCGCAGAAGCCGGTTTTCTTTGCGCAAACCGGCTTGTTCCAGGGCGCGTGCCACCACCATGCGCAAATGATCAAGCTTGAATGGCTTGCTGATATAATCGTAAGCACCATTGCGAATGGCGTCAATCGCGGTTTCCATGGACGTAAACGCAGTCATGACAATGACCGGCAGATCTTTGCGGTTTTTACGTACAGCTTCTAAAATTTTCATACCGTCGATTTCACGCATGCGTAAATCTGTGATTACCAGGTTGGGCATGGAATCGGTCAAGCGTTCCAGCCCTTCCACGCCGCTTTGCGCCGTAATAACACGATAACCGGCTTGTTGTAAAACATCCTGTAATGATGAAAGTGATGAATGGTCGTCGTCGATGACCAGAATGCATGGTATATCCGAGGTAGGCATTTTATACAATCTCCTGTTGAATGGGTTCGCTGGCTGGAAAATGGGATTGGGGGAGTAAGACTATAAACGTTGTGCCGTGTTGTGGTTGGCTTTCGGCGGAGATGCGTCCGCCATGCCGCCGGATTATTTCTTGGCAAACGGCCAAGCCCAATCCGGTCCCCTTGCCGAATTCCTTGGTGGTAAAAAAAGGCTCGAAAATATGTTCCAGTTTATCGTGTGAAATTCCCACACCTGTATCTTGAATTCTAATTTGCCAAAACCGCTGGGAATCAGGAGGTTCAGGAATATGAGATTGTATTTCAATCAGAATACTTCCGGCTCCTGAAATAGCATCCATGGCATTGTTAAATAAATTTAAGAGCAACTGCTGAAGCTGGTCGGGATTGCCTTGTACCGGGGCGTGAGTGGCGGAACAATTAAGTTGGAAATGAATTTGGCGTGATTGGAAAGTGGGCCCCAATAAATGAGCGGCGTTTTCTACGGTTTTACAAAGATCAACGGCAATTCGGTAATCGGGGCGCCGTATATCGGCCAATAGGTTTTCTACGATACTGCACACGCGGTTGATCTCAGTGTCGGCCAATTTCAAACGCTGCAGCATGGCCGGGTGTAGTTTGGAATCTTCCAAGAGGATCTGCAAATGGGTTGAAACCGCGCTCAAGGGTGAACCTATCTCGTGGGCAAAGGTGGCGGTTAATTGTCCGATGAGAGCCAGGCGTTCGGATTGGGTAAGGCGTTTTTGAGTCTCAATCAAAAGCAGGTTCAAACCTTCGAGCTCCTGGTTGCGTTTGGCCAAGGCCTCGGTGGCGGCCTGGATTTGTTGTTTCATGTTTTCGTGAAATTGGCTGATTTCTTTAAGCATTTGATTCAAATGACAAGCCAATTCACCAAATTCTCCGGGCAATTTTTCATGGGCACGGACTGAAGTTTTTCCGGTTTGAAACAGATGCATGGTGTTGACCAAATGGTGAACACTGCGATAAACCGTGGTGCGGAATAAAATAGTGATACCCAAAGCCAACACTAAAATGGTGGCCGATAATATATAGATTTGGGTGCGCGAGTGGATGGTCACCAGATCACTGACCGATTTAAGGGAGCTGATGACCGTAACCAAACCGGGTTTTCCGCCGAGCAGCGCGATAGGATATACGGCGGCAATTTGCCTTTTACCATTTTCCTCATCTTCGATCATATAGGTGTCGGCTTGGCCGCTTTTTAGGGCGTTGAGCTCGAAAAATTCCAGAACGCGCTCGTCGGGCAGGGAGTTGGACAACAAGAGCCGGAGGTCGGCGCCGTCTTTGATATATACATCAACGCGGGTGATGTTAGGGACCAATTCGAGGATTTTATTAAGTGAACGATGGAACCGCCGGTTTATGTCATCTGTGATTGCATCATGTAAATCATTGGCTAAACGATGAGCCGCCATGGTGGTTTGATTGCCGATTTCGGTTTCTAAAGCGCGTACGGAATTCAACATGGAAAGTTTATCGCTCAACCAAAGTACGAGCGTAGCCACGATGACGGTGAGCAAAAGAATTCTGATTTGTAGAGAAAATTTAAATGGATTTGAACGCCAGCGTACCACGAATAATAGCCTCCCGCAAACTCTAAGCTTAATGGTTATTATGATACGCTTTAACAGGGTAAACAAGCTTAATATTAAAGGGAAATTGGGGAATATACTGAAGCGAAGTGTGTTTTTTGCCGGGTTAATTTCGGAAAAACTTAGGGAAACAGATATTTATATTTTAGGATGAAAGGCCGAAGCTATCCATACAGTGAAATCAAGCGTTCGAGGATGCGCAGATGCCGGAAAGCTTTGATCCGAGGGATATCGAAAATCTCATGCCGATGCCTATATCCAGTGTCCGTCTGGCGGAAATGGTTTCTGATCCTGCTTCAACAATCCGGGAATTTACCCGGGTTATTGAGTTGGATCAAGCGCTTACCGTGGATGTGTTGCATTGGGCCAATTATTCATTTAGCGCACCCGATAAGGAAATTGCTACGGTCCGGGATGCAGTGGTGCGTTTAGGTACCGCCAATATTCTGAAATTGGCCGTGGGGCAACATCTTTTAGCGGCTTTTTCACCATCGCTTTCCAAAACTGATTATGGGGAAAATGAATTATGGCGTCATAGTGTCGCCGCGGCGTTGGCTGCGGAAAATTTAGCTGTTGTGTCGGAGGTGCCAATTCCCGGCATGGCATTTACCGCGGCTTTGATTCATGATGTGGGTAAATTAATCCTTTGCCGGCGTTTGGGGTACGATACGATTCACGAGGTTATTCAAAGTATTATTGAGGAAAAGCAAGTGACTTACATTGAGGCTGAACAGACATTTTTAGGCACGGATCACGCGCAAATTGGGGGTGCCATGGCGCGGCACTGGCATTTTTCCGATGACCTGATTGCTGCTATTGAGAATCATCATCGGTTGGACATAGAACACGGTATTTTATTAGATGCCATTATTGTATCAGATAGTTTGGCTCACTGTGTGGATCGCGAACTTCCGCATGAATACAAACGGATTTTGGCACATCTTTCGCGTTTGAAGGTCTCTGATCATACCTTGGTTCATTTAAGTGAAAAAATACGCCAGGAAATGAATAACGCTGAATCTCTGTGGAACACAAGTGTTCGATAATGTGGGCGTTTTTAAGCCTAGGGTTGCTTGGGCCGGATAAAATTATATCGGCGTTATGCCGTTGCTCCTGTTTTTTGTAATGAGGATTATTGACGGAGTCGATACTAAAAGTTGAAGAAAGCCCAAATGCAAGCGGGAGGCCGGTTCTGGTTATGGGTGAAAAGACGGCGGTTAAATCATTTGGAAATAATTGGGGAAATTTGGGCGTGTTGTTTGCCAACTCGGAAGCCGCCGGAGAAGAAAATACGTTTCGGGCAAACGGGCCGGAAGCGCATTTCGAACAATTTCTGAAAAATTCCGGCATGGGTTATTGGACCTGGGATTTAAAAACACATAAAGGATATTTCAGCGAATACTGTTATCGTGCGCTTGGATATACGTTGATGGAATTTCAACCGGACCTGGAACACTGGCAGAACTGGGTTCACCCCGGAGAAGTAAGCGAAATTCAAAATGCGCTCCGTAATCTTTCAACCCATCAAGTGAACCGGATTGAATTCAAGGTCCGCGTGAAAGCCAAAGACGGCAGTTGGCGTTGGATGCTGTGCCGGGGCGGTTTGGTTGAGCCGGCACCGGGGAGTAACGAACATATTGTCGGGATGATATTTGATATTACGGATTGGCAGGAAGAACAGCTGAAGCATGTGCGCAGCTACCAGAATCAAGCCGTACTCAATGAGTTGCTCAGCATGTCTCTGGAAAAAAGTTCGTTAAAAGAACTTTTTGAAACCATTATCCGCCGTCTGGTTACGGTGCCGTGGTTGGCTTTGGAAAGTTCCGGTTCGATCTTTTTGGCGGATCCCAGTGCGGAAGAAATAATTCTGCATGCACATGTGAATATGCCGCCTGAATTGGTGGAAAAGTGCGCCCGTGTTCCGTATGGGCGATGCGTTTGCGGACGCGTAGCGCAGTCCCGCAAACCGATTATTACGAACGATGTTGACGCGATGCATGAAATTATCTTTTCGGGCATGAAAAAACATGGGGATTGTTGCATTCCGTTAGTAACTTCGGAACAAAAATTGTTGGGCGTTATGAATCTGAAAATGAAAGAGGGGCATCGTCCAGATTTGAATGAAGTTGCTTTTTTAGTCAATGTCGGCCAGGTGGTAGTTGGGATTATTCAACGAAAAATGGCGGACGATGCCCTGCGTTTCGCCCGGGAGGCGAAAATTGCCAATGAAACCAAAAGCGAATTTTTAGCCAACATGAGCCATGAAATACGCACTCCGCTCAATGGTATTGTGGGCATGTCGGGTTTTTTATTGGATACGGAAATGAGTGTGGAACAGCGTGAGTATGTTGAGACTGTCAGAAATTGTGCGGATGCGTTATTGATTATTATCAATGATATTTTGGATTTTTCGAAAATTGAAGCCGGCATGATTGAATTGGATAAATATGATTTTGATCTAAATAGTTTGTTGAGCAGCCGCAACCGCTTCTTGGCCTTTAAAGCCCAGGAAAAAGGCTTGGAATATTCTTGCGAAATTGATCCGAAAGTGCCCTTGCTGTTTTATGGGGATCCGGGGAGAATTTCCCAAATTGTGGTAAATTTGGTTGCCAACGCCGTAAAGTTTACGGCCGAAGGGAAAGTGGGGGTGAAGGTTACCCTGGATCAGGAAGATGAAAAATGCGCACAAGTGCGGTTTACCATCAGCGATACAGGGATTGGCATTCCTAAAGAAAAAATAACGGGTTTATTCCAACCCTTTACCCAAGCTGATGCTTCCATGACCCGCAAATACGGCGGAACGGGGTTGGGATTGGCGATTTCAAAGCGATTGGTAAAATTGATGGACGGCCAAATTGGCGTGGAGAGTGAAGTGGGTAAGGGATCACATTTCTGGTTTACGGTCATTTTACAAAAACGCTTTAATCAACATTCAGTGCCGGCGGGTTTACCGCCGGAAATCCCAAAAATGCGCATGCTGATAGTAAATGAAAACAATTCACCGGCCGTGGGGAAGAAAATATTGCCGATTTTGGTAGTTGAAGACAATGTGATCAATCAAAAGGTTGCCTATATTATGCTGCGGAAATTGGGGCGTGAAGCCGATGTGGTGAATAACGGGTTGGAAGCAATACAAGCCTTGGAAAAGAAGGCGTATGATTTGGTCTTAATGGATGTGCAGATGCCTGTGCTGGATGGGTTAAAAGCCGCGAAGATGATTCGGGCTAAAGATTCGCAGGTTCTTAATCATGGTGTGCCGATTATTGCCATGACGGCGCATGCTATGAAGCGTGACCGGGAAAAATGCCTGGAAGCAGGAATGGACGACTATATTTCCAAACCAATCAAACCCTGGGAATTGGCCGAAGCCATTGAACGAAGGTCTTCCGGGGCGGCTTATTCTCAATTTTGGGCGGGCAGCGAAACTGTGATTGCGGCACCTGAAACAATATTTCAACATGCGGCACTTTTGGCCCGTATGGGCGGTGATGAAGAATTATTAAAGGAAATTGTGGGGATATATTTGGAGGATGCGCCCAAACAGATTAGAATTTTGCATGAAGCGCTGGCGGCCAAGGATGCAGAACGGTTTCAGGATCAAGCGCATACCTTGAAAGGCGCTTCGGGAAATGCCGGGGCAGTTGGAATTCAAGGCGTTGCCGCACGTTTGGTAAGCGTCAAATTAACTACAGGTGTCCTTCGCGGGTTGAAAAAGAGTAATCCCCTCCCCAGGATTTGGCGGGAGGGGCGAGGGGAGGGGGCTACAGAT
>JAGVPM010000068.1 GCA_020052235.1 Candidatus Goldiibacteriota bacterium | reverse complement strand
TGGGCCCTGCGCGGTGCCCGGCGCGCGGCTTCGGCACTCGGCTGGCTGGAAAGCGTACTGCGGCGCGGCGAGCAAGGCGCCATGGGCGTGCATTTGACGGCCGTGAAGATAAAATAAATTGTGAGTGGCTTAGAATAAATAAATTCTCCTCCCCAAGATTTGGCGGGAGGGGACGGTATCGTGGTCAGACGATACCGGAGAGGGGGTAAAAATTTTGTGTTTCAAGCTTTATCCCCTCACCTGTATCCTCTCCCACGAGGGGAGAGGAATAATGAAGTAAAGAAGGCAGTGAGTTTTGTTGACGTTGGTTAAGTTGTATTCCCCTCCCTAGATTTGATGGGAGGGGATGAAGGGGAGGGTGTTAGAGTAAAATGCTTGATTCAAAGACTTTTTTTGCAGCCCAACTACGGAAGAATCAAACTGATGCCGAGAGAAAGCTATGGAGCTGCCTTCGAGCCAAGCAAATGGGTGGGATAAAGTTTCGTCGGCAGCAGCCGATAGGGAACTATATTGTTGATTTTGTCAGTTTTGAAAAGCGTTTGATCATTGAATTGGATGGCGGTCAGCATATGCTGCAAAAGGCCAAGGATGAAGTGCGTGATGAGTGTTTTCGCAAGCAGGGGTATGAAATAATTAGAATCTGGGACAATGAAGTATTTGAAAATTTTGTAGGCGTGTTGGAGAGTATAAGGATGAAAGTCGCGGAGTCACCCTCCCCCGGCATCACCTGAGGGTGATGCCGTCCCCGCCCATCGAGGGCGGGGAATATTGATGTTTTGAATTTGTGAGATTTGAAAAGGTGGAGGCGGCTTGATGAGTGATTGTCCTGAGTTAGGGTTTGAAAAAAGATGGATAGCATATTTTGATATCTTGGGCTTTAAAAGAAAAATTTTGTCCTCAAAGAATCCACTTCAAGAGTATTTTCTAACTGAAATGTATGAAACGGTTATTGGGAAACTTAAACAAGATGAGCATTATGTTGACGGGTTAATTTTTTATACGTGGTTTTCAGATACGTTCATAATGTACAGCACGGATGATTCGCCACAGGCATATGCGTGGATAATTTCCTTGGCGCGACATTTTATTTCTCGCTGTATAATGGCTGAAATCCCATTAAGAGGAGCACTTTCATTTGGCCCACTTTATGTGAATAGAGAACGGAATGTTATTCTTGGGCAGGCGTTGGTGACGGCATATGAGGCTGCTGAAAAGCAAGATTGGATTGGACTCGTTTTAACACCGCATGTTTTGGATAAAATACACGAGTATGATCTTGCACACCCTGATCGAGTGAATTTTATCGAATGTGATGTGCCAATAAAAAAAAGCGGTGGCGCTGAAAAAATGTTTGCGTGCAAATTTTATATGCCTACTAATGGCGGGAATGTTTTAATACGTAATTTAGAAAACATGAAGGTCAAGATTGATGAAACAGATGAAATGGAAAAGAGCAAAATAAGAGAAAAATATACACGAACTATTACGCATATCAATAAATATCATACACGAATTCTTATTCCGAAAATAACGAGCGAGGCTATCTGATGCGAGTTTTGCTCTTAAACCCTCCAGGCTCCCACAATTACATCCGCGATTATTTCTGTTCCAAGCGCTCCAAGTCCTATTACCGCTCCGCCCCCGCAGCGCTGCTTATGCTCTCGGGTCAGGTTGGAATTCAGCACGAGATTAAGGTACTGGATGCCATTGCGGAACGTTTGTCCGTGGCGGAGGCGTTGAGCATCTGCGCGGCATTTTCTCCGGATGCGGTTATTGCTTTGGTGGGCGCGGCGTCCTGGGACGAGGACCGGGCATTTTTGCTCGCGTTGAAACAACACATCCACACCCGTGTCATGGGACTGGGTGATGTTCTCTTGGAAGAGCCTGCGGCGCGTTTGCTGGAAACGCCGGGGCTGGATGCGGTGCTGCTTAATTTTGTGTGCCCGGATGTCTTGGCCTGGCTCGCGGGCCCGGCGGGTACCGTGGTGCCGAATGTGGTCTATTGTCATCCGCAAACCGGGAAACCCGTGGTTGGAGCATTGACCCGGATGCAGGGCGAGTTTCGCGTACCGTGCCCCAGGCATGATTTGTTTCCTTTGGCCCAATACCGGTTTCCTTTTTCCATTGCCGCTCCCATGTCCGTGGTCTTGACTGATTACGGTTGTCCCTATGCCTGCACGTTTTGCGTGATGCCGTCCTTGGGGTTTGCCGCGCGCCCCTTGGAGGATGTGCTGGAGGAATTGCGCGCCCTGAAGCGCCTGGGCGTGCGGGAAATATTTTTCATTGACCAGACATTTGGCGTGAAAGCGGAACGCACGTTGGAATTATGCCGCGCCATGAGCGCACCCGGGTTACGGTTTTCCTGGTCATGCTTTTCACGGGGGGATGTGACCACACCCGAACTGTTGCGCGCCATGGCTCAAGCCGGGTGCCACACGATCATTTACGGCGTGGAGAGCGGGAGCGCAGCCGTGCTTGCTGCATACAAAAAAAACGCGGAACCAAGCGTATTGCTTGGTGCGCTCAAGGAATGCCGTGGCGCGGGCATTCGTACCGCAGCCACTTTTATACTGGGCTTGCCAGGCGAGACTGAAGCCGAGGCTCGGCAAACCATTCGTTTGGCCTTAGAGTGGCCGCTGGATTTTGCGGCCTTTAATGTTGCCATTCCCCGCGCCAATACGCCCTTGCGCGCGTTGGCCATTAAACAAGGGTTGATCCCGCAAACTACATACGGCATGGATCAATCCGGCGTGGTTTCGGCCATGGGCACTTCGGAGCTTAAGGCGGAAACTATTTTAAATTTGCGGCGCGAAGCGAACCGTTGTTTTTATTTGCGCCCCGGGTACTTGTGGCGCCGTTTGACAACATTGCGTTCGTGGTGGGATTTTAAAACGCAGCTTATTGACGGCTGGGGCGTGGTTTGGGATGCGTTGCGGGGGAAGCGGGCATGAAACTTTGGCTGGTGGTGCCTCCGCGTCCGCGGGAACAGGTTTTGAATTTGATCCCGCCGTATGCCTTGGGATATTTGGCCGCGGCGTGTTTGCGCGCCGGACATACGCCTGTCATTGTGGATGCACCCATGGAATGCTTGAGCGTGGATGATTTGGTTCGCCGGGCAGAGGCGGAACGCCCGGAGGTTGTCGGACTTTCGCTGTTTTCAACTGATGTCGCCAGTGCTGCGCGGGTGTGCCGCGCACTTAAGCAATTGCCGCATCCACCCGTGACCATTTTGGGCGGGATTCATGCCTCGAGTTTTCCTGAAGCCACTTTGTCCGCCATTCCGGAAGCGGATTACCTTTTCGTTGGGGAAGCGGAAACGGGATTATCGAAGTTATTGGATGCATTGGCGGCAGATACTCAGCCTGCGAAAAAGCGGCTGACAACCATACCGGGATTGGGTTGGCGGGATGGCCGCACCCTCCGTTTGAATCCCAAGGCCGAGCAAAAAGATTTGGACGCATTGGGCATGCCGGCGTGGAGCTTGTTGAATCCGCTGAAGTATCAGCGTTATCCGCCTACGCTCTTCGTGCACCAGCGCCCGTTTGCCCCCATCATTACTTCGCGCGGATGTCCGCATGTTTGTACGTTTTGCGCCGGGCACCAAGTGAGCGGGAGGAAAATACGGACGCGATCCCTGGATGCGATTTTCGCGGAAATCGCCGAACTGCGGCAGCGCTACGGCATCCGCGAGCTGCACATTGAAGATGACAATTTTACCCACTCGCGGGCACGGGTAGTGGAATTTTGCAAACGCCTGATCCGCCTGGATTGGCGCCTGACCTGGACCATGCCCAACGGCGTGCGGCTGGATACCCTGGACGCGGAATTACTGGCGCTGATGAAACGCGCGGGTTGTTATCTGCTGATCCTGGGTGTGGAGTCCGGTTCAGGCCGCATTTTGGCGCACATGCGGAAGAAAATTACCTTGGCCCAGGTGGAAGAAAAAACCGCCCTGGTCGCGCAAGCGGGGATATTGCCCCATGCTTTTTTTATGCTGGGATATCCCGGGGAAACAGAGTCTGACCTTCAGGCTACCTTGAAGCTGGCCTTGCGCCTGCCGTTGATCGGGGCGCATTTTTCCAGCTATCGCCCCTTGCCGAGCACGCAGAGCGCGGATGAATTGATCGCGCGCGGGGAAATTCAACCTTTCGAATTTTCCGCAACGCAGGAGCAGGGAACATTTGCAACTGTGGTTTATGCACCGAAGGGCATGACACGGGCACGGGTGAAACAATGGCAGCGGACCATGTTGTTGCGGTTTTACCTGCGGCCGGGGATTGCCTGGGTTTATTTCCGGGAAACATTGGCGCATCCGGGGCTTATCATCAATTTATTCCGCCGGGCGTGGCGGTATTTGGCGGAAAATGGTTGAGGGGCGCGTTTTAACTTGGGAAAAACATTGGGATTATACGGGGGTTAAGGCATAATAGGCGCGATTTCACCGCAGAGGCGCTGAGGACGCGGAGAAATTCCCGAAACATAAGAGTCGTTAGTTTAACGGGTCGCTCTGCGCCTCTGCGGTGAATATTTTTTGGTTTATGAGGAGAGATTTTTTATGACCAGTGTCGGTGTTTTTATTTGGCAATTCATTTTGGCCTGGCTCTTGGCGGGCCTGGCCATTTATTTGCCCGGCCGGCTTTTGCTGCGCCTGCTGAAAGTTCCGCTCATGCCCCTGGAGCATCTCGCGGCCTCGTTGATCAGCGGGGCAGGGCTGCTGGTGCTGGTGTATTGGGCCATGTCATTGGGCCAGGTGCAATGGCTGCTTTGGGCCTATGTGCTGGCCGCGGCCGGGTCCGAAGCGTGGCTGTGGTCCGAACGTTTACGGCGCGATCCGATTTTATTGCACGCCGAGGTGGAAGTTCTGGACCATGAAAGACTGCGCGTGTTTTGGCCCTTGTACCTCCTGGCTTTTTTGGGCGTGTTGGCGCAAGGCAGGTATATGTTTTGGACCGCCTGGCCCACGGCGCACGGATTGGATATTTTAGCTTGGCATGCCACGGATGCGCCCTGGCATGTTTTTAATATTTTTCATTTGGCGAGGGTCTATCCGCCGGAATTAGCCGGGTTTTCGGGGAATCCGCTGATCAATTACCATATGCTCTCGCATTTGCTTTGGGGCGCCATCCGGCATTTGGCGCCGGTGCTGGATGCCTGGCATTTGTATTTCCGGATTGCGCCGGTTTTTTATTCGGCCTTGATTACCCTAAGCGCATTTGTGGCTGCCCGGGCCTGGTCGGGAAAATTAAAAACCGCTTATTTGGCTTCGGCGCTTGTGTTGTTCTCAGCCAATTTTGGATACCTCATGCCGCTTATTTTCGGCGCTCAAAAATACGGCATATGGGATTCCATTTTTTGGGTGCAGTCCCCCATGGGAATGATTTTTAATCCCAGCGTTTCTTCTTCGTTCTTGTTTTTGTTCATGGGACTATGGGCATTAACCCGCTGGGTGCGCGAACGGCATTTGGGGTTTTTGGTTTTGGTGGCTTTGCTCTGGGGTGTCATGCCGGGCTTTAAAGTTTATCCCGGATTGTTGATGATCGTGGCGCTGTTCATGGTGGCAATAATCCGCCTGATCTGGCAGCGGGATTGGTCGCTGGTGCAAGCCTGGCTGGCGGTATTGCCGGTTTTTCTGTTTGTGTTTTTGCCTCCCAACCTGCACGCCCCCTCGTTAATCAAATTTTTACCCGGGTTTAATTTGGGCACCATGCTGGTGGCGCCGGACCGCATGGCGCTGATGAGTTCCTATGATTTGAAATTGCTTTACGCGCATCACCGTTGGCTGGTGGCTTTGATCATGGCCGGGCTGTTTGCCGTCTTTTTTGTGGGAAATTTAGGCGTACGTGCCATGGCACTGCCGTCCATGTTTAAGTCGTTCAGGGAATTCCATAAAACCGATCCGATTCTGCTTTTTATCGGCCTGCTGGTGGTGGGCGCATTTGCGGCGCCGGTTCTGTTTGTGCAAAAAGGCGTGCAATGGAACACCGTTCAATTCGCCTATTTCGGATTGGCGCTCGCGTCTTTGCCGGCTGCGGAGCAATTTTGGGTTTGGGCGGAGCCTTGGACCCGCTGGAAACAATATACGGCCCTGGCGTTGGTTATTGCCCTGGGGCTCCCCTGCGCCATACAATCCCTGTGCGTTGTCAATTGGAACGCCACGTTGAGCCCGAAAATGCTGGAAGCCCTGATGTGGTTGAAAGATACCGGGACTTTGCGCGACGTGGTGCTGCGTCCCTTGCCGGATGCCTACCGCACCGAGGCGGGATATAAAACATTAATCAAAAATCAAGTGCGCGGCAGCATGACTTCCTTGTCCGTATGGGACAAGGAAGCCAAAGCTTTTGCTGCCGGAACCGGGAGTGCCACGACTATGACCGCGCAAGCGCAGGGGACTTCGCTCACGGCAGCCGCGGCACTTGCCGTGGATTCAAATTCGATTTCCGCGCAGGCGGCTCCGGCAGCCAACACAACCACGGCTGTTTCCCGCGCGGCCATTTGGGAAAGGGAAGATTGTATGGTTTTGGCCAGCACCACATTTAAAAATTCCTACCTGGAAGGAACGGTCACCTCGCAGATCTTGGGTTATCCGGTGGAAAAACGCGCGCGCGAGATCCGGCATTTCTATGAAACATCCGATGCGGTTGAAGCCCGCGAATTTTTGGAGCAAGGGCATATCCGGTATGTTTTATTGTATCCGGAAATGAAATTCCCTTTTTCGCCTGAAGGGGTTTCCTTGAAATTGGCATTTGAAAATGAGGCTGTTAAAATTTATAAATACGTGCCTCGAAAGGAATGGGAATAAGCGATGCGGGTTGAGGTTGAATTTCAGAAATCCGGATTTGCCTGGCTCTGGAGTTTATACGGCTTAAGTGCGGGCCTGTATCTGGGTTTTGGGTATCAGGCCTTTTGGCATCAGGGTCAAGGGCCGGGCACCGGAGCCTGGTTGTGCATTCTGAGCGCTTGTGTGTTGGCGGTTTGGCTGGCAGGGGAGAGCCTGGCCCGTTTGGGACAACGTTGCTTGGATTTGCCTTTGTCCCAAGTTCGCACAGGTTTAGCCTGGATTGGGTTGCCTTTGATTTTTTTAAGCGTGGGTCCCGGCCTGTTGCCTTTTTTCGCGCGGGCCGGCGCGCATCTGAATTTATCGGTGTTGGGCAAATTGCAGTGGCCGGGCCATGCGGGGTTTGTGGAACTCACCCCCACGCAATACCTGTATCTGCTTTGGGCCGGTCCGTGGATTACCTTGCCTTGGTTTTTAACCTGGGGCATAGCGTGCCGGAAGTTTATTCAGCGGCTGTCCCTGGGCCCCGAACGCCGGATTAAAAAACGCTGGCTTTTTACCACGGCGCTGATTTTTTATATCGTGCTGGGGTTTTGGACATCCCTGGTTTATCCGCCCACCGGGGATGAACCGCATTATCTGCTGATGGTGCACAGCATGCTGCATGACCGGGATTTGGATCTGAAAAATAACATGGAGCACCGGGATTACCGTGCCTTCTATCCCGGGGAATTGGATTTTCATCCCGCGCCTTCGCCGGATGGGAAATTGGTTTCAAAACATTTTCCGCTTTTTTCCGTGCTGCTGGTTCCAACGTATGCCGTTCTGGGGCGTTTTGGCGCGCTCTTAGTCATCATGGCCACGGCAGCTGCCTTGGGATGTCTTTTATTCCAATGGGCTTTGGCTTGGGGTGTGGGGCGGATTCAAGCCATGTGGATGTGGGCCTGGGTGATTGTCAGCCCGCCGTTGGCTTTGTACTTTGATTTGGTTTATTATGAATTACCGGCCACGCTCATTTTACTGTATGGCCTATGGCGATGGCTGCGGGGCGGGAAATGGGGGCAAATCGCCTTGGCATTGGCAGCTGTAGTGCTGCCCTGGATCCATTTAAAATATATTCCGTTCTCATGTTTTTTAGGCGTACTGCTGCCCTTTACCCCGGATACCAAACTGCGTGACGGATGGCGGCCTGCCTTGGTGATATTGCTGGGGATGGCTGGATTTTATTTTTATTTTACGTCCTTGTATCAGTTTTCACTGTCCGATAATCCATACGGCCAATTCACCACCTTGTGGTCCAAAGAAACGCTTGCAAATTTTTTAGGGGTTTGGGTTGATCGTGATTTTGGAATTTTCACGGCCGTGCCTATATTCTTCATTGCTTGGGCAGGCGTGGCAGTGAAGAAATTGCCCTGGCGGGCCATGGCCGCGTTGTTGGGCGTATTTTTGGTCAATTATGGGGTAGTCGGTTGGTTTGAATTCAGCGGCTGTTCGGCTCCGTATTCCCGCTACATGATACCCGGGACAGTATTCTTATGGTTGTTTTTACCCTGGGGGTGGCAGGCAATAATCGAGCGCTGGCCCAAGAGCCGGGGTTGGTTGAAACTCGCGGCAGCCTGGGGTGTGGGTGTAGCGTGGATTTGCGCTGCCTGTCCCGTGCTGCGGTATTTGCCCCCAAAGCAAAAATTGGGCGCGGTCTTAGGCAAGAGTTTCGCTTTATTTCCTTCCCTGGCCTCGTTTCCGGCCTGGAAAGAAATTGGGTGGGCGCTGGGGTGGGTCATCGCGCTCGCGGTGGTTATGGTTTATCTGGTCAGGCAGATAAAGGCTGGGAAAAGGGAAATCGGAAATGTTATAGATCGGAGTTTGGGTTGACATAGTTCGCCGGCTTTTGCTATATTTCACTTGAAGTACAACCGCTTAAACTAGGATGTAATAATGACCATTGACGAACGAATTAACCAAGCCTTGAAATTGCTGGTCGAGGCGGCGGCGCCGAGCAGAATAATCCTTTTTGGATCTTGCGCGCGGGGTGATGCGCGGGCGGATAGCGATTTGGATTTTATTGTCTTGGAAGAGAATGTAAAAGACCGCCATATGGAAACGGTGCGCTTGTTGCGGGTATTGGAACCGCATGAAATTCCAGCGGATATTTTCGTTGCCAGCGAAAAATTTTATGAAGCCTGGAAAGATGTCCCCGGAACCATGTTGTACGAAGCTGCGCGTGAAGGAAAGCTTGTCTATGCAGCCCGCTGAGCCCTGGAAAATTTATTTAGCCAAAGCAGCCCAGGATGAACTGGCTGTGGACCGGCTGGCACCTTTGCAGGAAAGTTCGGACGAAATTGTCGGCTTTCATTTGCAGCAAGCGGCTGAAAAAATGTTAAAGGCGTTGCTGGTTTTTCGGAACATTGAATTTCGCCGAACCCACAACTTGGGTGAACTTATTCATTTGCTGGAAAAACACGGAGAAATATTTCTGCCTGAATTGGATACCATTCGCGATTTAACGCCCTATGCCGTTGAATGGCGTTATGATTTTATTGAGCCTGAAGGGCAAACGCGTTTGGAACGGATGGTTTTAAAAAAACAAATTGTGCTGCTTCGTCAATGGGTGGAAGCACGAATAAAAAAAGGAATTTGATTACCGCCATATAGGCTTTGGCTTGCCGTAGGATGATTCATTGCAAGTGGTACACGCGCACGCCTGGGGCATTGAATACTTCCTGGCCGTGGGCTGCCAGCCATTGCTCCATGCGGGCGATTAAATCCGGAGTGTAATAAGACTGCGTTTCAAATGAGCCGGTGCGGTAAATATGATTGAAGTTTAGTGAGCTTTTGTTAAAATAACGCACATTATAATTTGAAAGGGTTTGATGTTTTAGAGTTGTGTAAAACAGCGAATGAAAAGGAAGCCTTTTGACCTATTTAAACAGTTTTGTATTAATTTATCCGTCTTTTTGGTTTTATGCCGTTTGGTTGTTATGGAGCGTTGGATTGATCTTGGGAAGTGCGGGTATTGGTAATTGGGTTTTAAAAAAATCAGGGTTTTTATTTGTTGCTCCTTTAACTGAATGGTTGATAAGCATTGGTTTGGGCGGAGTAGTTCTTTCATATATGGTGTTTATAGCAGCAGTTTGCCATGGATTGAATGCCGTATATTTATGGAGTTTAAATATAGTTTGGTGTTTGAGTGGGTTTGTATGGGGCTTAAAACGGTGGCGGGATTTTCGAACTTTAAATGCTGTTAAGCCGCAAGGATTGGGCGGATGGTTAGTAGTTGGAATACTAGGTATTACAGTGGCTTTAAACCTGGTGACAGTTTTGACACCGGCTGTAGATTGGGACGGGTTGGCATATCATCTGGCTCTGCCGAAAATTTATTTATTTCAAAATGGGTTCGTTTTCCGTCCGGATATCTTCCACAATCTTTTCCCGCAATTCACGGAAATGTTATATCTCTTGGGATTGTGGCTACCTTATGGCATGGGTGCAAAGACAGTGCATTTTGGTTTCGGCCTATTAGCGGCGCTAACGTTGTTGGCTTTGGGTCAAGAACAGGGCTGGCGAAATACTGCTTGGTTAGCTGTGTTGGTGTTTTATAATCAATTTATAGTCCATGTGGAATCAGGTACTGCTTTTATAGATTTAACCGGAGCCGCATATATCGCTTTAGCGCTTCTGGCTTTTGTTAATGCACGTCGGTCTGCGGTGTCGCTCCGCTGGTTTTATTTGGGGGTGTTTTTTTTAGGTGTAAATGCCGCAACCAGATGGCATGGCGTAGTGATATTAGAATTAGGTTTGGTTTTGACCGGAATTTTATTCATCGGTTGGAATCCTTTTAAAAATAATTTGGGCAGAAAATGGAGCTGGACTATTTTTTTAGGACATTTGCCCGTATTGCCTTATATAATGCGTGCGTGGCTTCAAGGCGGAAATCCGGTTTGGCCTTTGGCTTTTACCTGGTTTGGGGGGGCCAACTGGAACTTGGAGTTGGCACGGCATCTTGCATTGTTCCACCAACAATTTGCCGGAGTGAGACATGATATTTTGGGCTTTGTTTTTTTACCCTATGATTTTTTAATTCACGGAGATAAATTTGGCGTAGGTGGTGATTATCTACGCGGGCCTTTTTTGGGCATCATTATGTTAATTGCCGTTTGGTTTATGTGGGGAAAAAAAAGGGCGAGTGCGGCTGGGGATGTATTGGATCGCTTCTCAATAGCACCACGGTTGGCAGTTGGCATTGGTTTTGTTTTTGTGGGTATTTGGTTTTTTAGTTCACCGCAAGTGCGTTTTTTGTTATCTTTGTTTCCTGTTATTGCGTGGCTCGCAATCGGGGGATTGAGGCAGTTGTGGTTGGAAAATACCAGTGTGTTCCGCCGTTTGGTTTTTGTCATCGCAGCATTGCTTTTGCTGGCAACGCATCCGCCGTTTCATCGCTATACAATCACGCAAATAAAAGTTATGCTGGGAAAGATCCGACCGGAAATTTACCTGACGCGGGAACATGCGCATTATCCTGCTTGTGTTTGGTTGAATCAGAACGTTAAGCCCGATGAAACGGTACTTTTGTTTGGTGAAAATCGCGGGTTTTATTTAGATGTGCCGTATCTCTGGGGTGATCCTACTGTGCAAGCAGTAGTGGATTACCGCACATTGCAAACTGATGATGATTTGGAAAAACACTTACATACTTTAGGCGTGAAATGGCTGTTGTTTCGAGACGATGTGTATGATGCGGCATATATGAACCCGGAACTTACACGGCGCGTGCTTGCATTTGCCCGGAATCGAGGGCGTCAAGTGTGGGCTTCCGGTGCGGTTCGGATTTTTTATTTTGGGAATAAACGAGCATTTTATCAGTAAGTGTTTAAAGGCTTTAGTGATATCAAGGGTGATAAGAAAGGTTGCTATGAAAAAATATTTGTTTCTCCTTACTTTGGCAAGCCTTGTGATTTCGTCTGCTGCGCCGGTTTGGGCAGATTGGGTGCAAGACGGCGGGAGTTTGAATGTGAATACAGGAGGCGCTTCTGGAATTCGTGTGGGATGATTGTGTAAAATGCACAGCATGAGCAACGAGTCACTCGAAGAGTTCTACGGACACATCCTCGGCATCGAATGG
>JAGVPM010000105.1 GCA_020052235.1 Candidatus Goldiibacteriota bacterium | reverse complement strand
TTCAAAAGCGCCACATACTCGCTTTGAGTATGTTCCACGCCTGCGTCGCATGCACCGGCATAGTGCAAATTTTCGTTCAATGCCAATACCTGCACCTGGGGAAATTTCCATCTTAATTTTTCAACGGTCCCGTCCTGGGAGGCATTGTCAACCACGCACACTTCATAACGGGGCCAAGCTTGCTCCAGGATGGTGGGCAGGCACTTTTTCAACATATCCCAGGCATTGTAAGTGACCACCACGGCCGTGACTTTGGGAAACGCCATTACGTCACCCTCATATTCCCCGCGGAATTCGGGCGCAACACCCGGCCGAATAATTCGCGGTCCACTTCGTCGAATCCGCGCAAAAGCCAAAGCAATGCGATGTAAATAAACGCCCCGGCCATGATTTGAAATCCCAAGTCCCAATTTAAGACCCAGCGTAAAAACGCGTACATGCTGGCCCCGGCAACGATGGGCACAATGCCATGGCGCACCATTTTAAACTTCAAGGCCAGGGCCTTGGATAAAATCACCATAAACAGCAACGAATTGAAAATTTCCGAAATCAACGTTACCCAGGCAGCGCCCATGATGCCGTACTTGGGGATGGCGTAAAAATTCAACCCGATATTCAAGCTCATGCTGAACACCAAAAGTATGGAAATAATTTTTTGCCGCCCCATGACGATCAAGTACGGCGCATTGATGCTGTTCACGGAAATCAGCACCAGGCACCACATCAGCACCACCAAGGCATGCGCGCTCCCGCTGTAAGCGCTGCCGTAAAGCACGTCAATAAACCGGCGGGCCAAAGCCGATACGCCCAAAGCCAGGGGCAGCGAAGCCATCAGCATGTACTTCATCGAGCGCCGGTAGATCAGCAAAAAGCGCTGGGGGTTGGACTGATAACTGGCTGAAACCACGGGGAAAATCGCGCCGCAATAATAGGCCGGCAGGATAATGGTGAATTCCAAAAGCCGGTAGGCGGCATTGTACAAGCCCACCGCCGATTCGCCGGACATGGACGCCAGCATGACCGTGTCAATGCGGAAATAAATGACTGAAAACAAATTCGCCAGGGCCAGGGGATAGGCCTGTTTGAGCAGGGTTTTCCAAAACCTGCCATCAAGTTTGAAATCCGGGCGCATCCGCGCCTGCAGCAGCCAATATAAAAGCGCGAATTGCAAAGCCGTGGCCAGGGTGTATATCCAAATTAAAATCATGACATCGGCCCCGGCGGCCAGAGCACCCAAAGAAAAACCCACGCGCAACATGGTGGCGATCACCGAAACCATGGCCGGAATTTCCATATGTTCATGGGCATTGAAAACCGCCGTGCAGGTGTCCACGTTGCTGGTAAAAAACAGCGAAAGGGCTGCAATGGCGGTCAGCTTCACCCAGGCCGCCGGATGCCCCAACGCGGCCACCGCGAGCACCATGCCGGCCCCCGCGAGGGCCGAAAAAATTAGGCGCATTAAAAAAACGTTCCCGAAATATTTGGCTTCCTCACCGGCATCCCGCGCCAGATCCCGGGTAATCAGCGTACCCAGGCCGAAATCCGTGAAAATATAAAAAATCCCCAGCATGGAAAGAATGAACGAATACGTGCCGAAACCGCCGGTGCCGAGTTGGCGCGCGGCGTAAATAATCAGCAAGACCCCGAGGATTTTCCCCAAGATTCCGCCAATCAACTGAACCAAAGAATTTTTCGCCACCCGGGCCGTCGCATTCATCTCGTGTATTTTTTCCGTCATTATGATTTAACCTTCCCTAGGCTATAATTCATTTTTCTAATGGTATCTCCACAATGGCACTCGCGTTATTTTCCAGGTCCATCGCTATGCCGAGCACCTCTGCCAGGCTAACTCCGGGGTCTACCTGCCGTATCATAATCCCGGCGACGGGCATCCCGTCCGCGTCCACCAAGGTTCCGTGATATCCTCTTCTTACCTTTTGATTTGAACCAATGTTTATAATAACCTTATTGGCGCGTCCGCCCAAACGCTGGATTTCCAAAATCTTCGCGGTAATTCTTATTGTGGGAATATCCCCGTGCGGCAGGGAATCCTCCGGCCCGTTTTCCAATGGCGGAATTGCGGTATGGAGAACAGCGGCCTCCTGCTGGTTCGGGGCTTCTTGATTCCCGGCTTCATTTTTCGGAACCCGGGAAGCGGGCGGATGCGAAGAAATCCCCGGAACCGGAGATAATGGCGCCGTATCAAGCCTGAGCAAAAACGAAATCCGGTGTTGATGATTGGCCAATTCAGTAAGATCGTAATGAAACGCATAATCAAGTTCATAATGATCCGGCCGGTATGAAACCCCGGCTGTCATTTCCCGGCTGTTGATCCCGGCGCGCGCACCAAAGTTTTTATTCGGCCAACACTCCAGCCCAACATGATACTCAAATCTCGCGGATTCTGAATAATCGACATCCGCAGTCGTCAGTAAATGATGAAAATAAAGCGCCTCCTCGGAAGGCAAAAACCTCAGCGCCACACCAGCCTTCAGGTTAACCGGCGATATATCAACTCCCCGTGATTCCCTCTGCCAATAAACATGCTGGTAAAGATTCTGGACATTCACCCCGAAGGTATGATCCAGCCATAAAATCGGCTGCCAAATCAAACCGAGATCAGCACCCAACCCAGTCCCTGATGACCCGCCCATTGTCTGCTGCAAAATCTTCAAATTAACCCCAAGGTATAAACCATTTACCCAGTCATACATCTTCCGGCCATAACTAAAATAAAAAACATTTTCCCCAGCGGTCAACTCCCCTGTTGAATTTCCAGCCTCATCACGCGAGGTGATATTGCCCAAGGTAAAATTATTCCAAGCCAAAGAAAACGCCCCTACCTCGGGAACTTGAAACGCATAGGCTAAATACCCGGAGTACATGCTATCCGGCAAAACAGCATATTGCGCGCCCAGTTCATATAAATACAACTCCATCTGCCCCAAACCCGCCGGATTCCAATACGGTGCCGTGGCATCGTCCGCCACAGCAACATAAGCGCCACCCAAGCCCGTGGCCCGGGCACCTGCTCCCATTTGCGAAGCAGATTCATTATTGCCATAATTAGCGCCATCGGCCCAGGCAGAAAAACTCAAACCCAGTATCAAACCCAACAAAAGCCCTATGCGTTTCACAATCACCTCGTTATAGTTGAATGATTAAATGTTTTTCTTTCCGTTGTCACCCCCGAATGCTTTTATCGGGGGTCCAGCGGCTTTATGAAAAATCTTTTAAATTAGAAAAACCAGACACTGGATTCCCGCTAAACCCGTGCGGGAATGACCCTTTGTTAAATTCGAAAAAAACTGCCTACAAATACACCGAATTATTTCAAAAGGATGATCTTCGTTTTAACCTTCTCTTCCAGCCCCTGATCGGTTCTTGCCTTTACAAAAAGAAAGTAGGCGCCATTGGCAATATTGCTCATATTGAGTTCCGCGACATTGTCCCCCTCATGAAAATACCGCTCAACCGACATCACTTCCCGGCTTATTGGCGTAAAAATTTTAATTTTCACAGTCGTCGCTTGCTTGCAGTAGACATGAATTTTGGCAATGTGCCCCCGGATGGGATTGGGCGCGGCATAGCAATAATTTTTAGAGATTATTTGACCTTCAAAATCCGGGGGCGCAGCCCAAACACTGTTTGAGGGAACCTCTGGGGGGGCAGGCGTGGGCGTGAAAATCGGTATGGGCACGATGCTGAAAGCGTTGGGCAGCGTTGCAGTGGGAAACCCCGTCTTATCAATCTTAATATCAAAAGTATCAGGATAGGCATTAAGGTTGAATGAACAGGCAGCCATGGTTGAACTGATAGCCTGAACAGTGGCCGCAGCCAGGTCCGTTCCCGTTTTGGACAGTTTGACAGTCATACCAGGCGCAAAACCAAGCCCATACAAGGTCACGGTGACTTGCTGGCCTGTAACTCCCTGTGCTGGTTCCACGGAATCGAGGAATACGCCATCAATAAAAATCAAAGCGCGACGGTTTGCATAATCTGAAACAAAAAGTCTGCGCCCGTCTCCGCTTATGCCAGTAGGATTACCAAATTTTTTATCGGAACGTCCCCAACTGCTGGTGACCATGTCCGCTTGACCGAGCACCTTATCCGCAGCCGCTCCATTGGCAGTAGGAATGGTATTATAAATTAAAACTCTTTTATTGCTGGTATCGGTGATAAATAGCCGTGATTGCGAATCCACATAAACGCCCTGCGGATAAAACATTTTGGTGCCCGAACAACCCGACGTGTTCGCGGTAAAATTGTCCTGACCAATAACCACATTGGCTGATGCATTATGCGTGTTGGGCAGGGAATTAAAAATCAGCACCCGGTGATTGCCGTTGTCAACAATGATTAATTTCCCGCCCGACACGCAAGCGCTCGTAGGCGCTGTCAGCCGGTTTGCGGCACATCCTTGATCATACGTGTATAAATCCGGCTGTCCCACGGCTACATCAGGAACAGCCAGGTTCGTGGTGGGAATCGAGTTATAAATCAGCACTCTATTGCGGTTGATATCAGAAACAATAAAATGCGTGCCATCGCTGGAAATAAATCCCGGGGAGTTAAGATACGATTGACCAATCACAAGATCAGGTGAAGAATAGGTATTGACGGTTGGTATAGAGTTATAAACTAAAATCCGGTTATTATGTGAATCTGATATAAATAATTTTGGCCCGATTGTGCACATTCCCCAGGGATTATAAAGCAAAGTCAGCCCATTGGCATACATATCCGGTTGTCCGACCACTACATCGGCTGCTGCATTATTGATAGCAGGCAAGGTATTAAAAATTAAAATTCTATTATATCCGCAATCGGTTAAAAAAAATTGCGTTCCATTCGTACAGGCATAATCCACCAGCGATGTTGTCCGCTCTGAAATACCATTATCAAGGCTTGTCATATCAGCCTGGCCTACCACGACATCCGCTGCTTGATTGCTTATGTATCCCAAAGACATATTGGGTGAACATATTACGAGAATAGCTATAAATTTTAATATTTTTCTCATTTCAGCCCCCTTGTTTTCTCTACTCAGAAAGTTCGAACAATTCGAACAGCTTCCAATCCGTCTGGATAAAGCACGCGTTTAACAGTGATCCATCGCTGACCAGATCGTTCAAGCAAAGGAATTTCTTCGGGCCGCAAAAGCACCAATCCCGGAACTGAATCCTTTAATAGTTCAGGAAGCGGACCAGTCAGATAACGTCCAAAACGATGCACTTCGCCATCCTTTTGTAAAGCGTGCTGCGCCTGAGATGGTTCAACCCCAGTATAAAAAAGCACGCAAATATACGCATTGCTAACCTTGACTATAGCTGCCGTGTCCTGACGAGCAAATGCCATTGCTTCGCGCCAACCATAATCCCATGCACGTGCGCTGTAAATTGGATAATCCCAAAAATATGCGTGGCCATAGACTACCGCGCTGGCCACAGCTAAAAACATTATCCCGGCGAATAGTGCCAGACGTTTCCATTTCTCCTGCATCAGGTTCATTAATGCAAACACCCCGCTAGCCGAAAGCAAGGCAAATAATGGACCGCCAAGCAACGCCCTTCCACCATGTACGGATTGGGTTAGCGCCGCAGGAATAGGATATAGAACTAACCATATGCAAATTAACTTATTCCCCTTATTGTCTAACCCCAAAATCAGCCCAGCAAGACCGGCCAAGACCGTAAAAATTTCAAAACGATAAAGATGCCCCATATGCAGCAAGCTACAAATCAAATTCGGCCCGCCTTGAAAAAACAAAAAAAACGGAGAAAAATAAGTTGTATAGTTGATCATATGCTTCAAAGGATTCCAGCCAAGCGTTGCCTGGGCCCGAGCCATGCCATGGGGAGAAATCCAAAAAAATGCTAAAAACACCATCCCTGTCAAAAAAATGATCAGCGCTGAAAGCGTCAATGTCGGCTTAATTTTTAACTCTCGATTATATAAAATTGCCAACCCCAGTAAAAAAAGAGGTATAAAAATGCGCCCCGCACTATATGTATATAAAGAAGCAATGAACAGCAGCGAACTTATAATCAAGTATCCCGGTTTTTTGAGAGCTTTTAAAAAAAACAACAATCCCAAGCAGAACATAAGCGGCAAAAGGATCGCTCTTAATCCGATACGACTGAATTGAATATGCCATGGGCTAATGGCTAGAAAAAATGCAGCCAAAAGCGCCCGGGGCGGACCAAACCATTCCTTTACCAGCAGAAAAAACACCCACACAGTTAGTATACCCGCCAGCGCAGCTGGCAACCGGACAGCAAACTCGTTCAACCCGAAAAAATTCACGCTGGGAATAGTCAAGTAGCGATAAGACGCCTCATCATAATCCCCAAATGAACGCGCGAACATTGGCAAAAGTGTTCCGAATTGATCCCGGCCCGTTTGAGAAAGCGCATACGCATCATATCCGCTGGATGCCTCATCATTGATCAACCCGTTGGGTACAACCGCCAAACCCGGCAAACGAAAAAGTGAGGCCACAATTAGAATGAACGGCAGCCAGTAAACAGAAAAAAACTTTCCGGGGCGTGCATTAAATTCCATCTCCGCGTTCGGAACACCCGTTTGTTCTCGAAATCGCAAAATCTCAATTTGACCAATAAGGATTAGTATACTTAAATAAAGTGCCCACAATTCGAGTATGAAACGATCCACTTTGACATAATAATAATCCAAAGTCAAAAAACTTTTTTTCTCTATCAAATTGTTAAAAATCGGCAACGAATGGCCCTGATAAAACGAAAGCAAAACCGAATGGCCAAACATTAGGTAAGCAATAGTTCCCACTAACAACATGGCCCCAAGCAGAAATAAAATGATTAAGCGAATACGATGTTGTTTAAAATATTGTTCCACAAATTCAGGTATCTTCACTTAAACAGTCCTTCCGACAGCTTAATTTCCCACATATCTTCCAGCGAAAACAAAACACCACGCTATCCCCTTCTTTTGCGCGTCACGTTATTGGACAACCGATCCAGTACCGTGAACCCATTGCAATGCGGCTGATGCCGGATCAGCCAGCCGTTTTGCACATCCGTAAAGGCGAACTTCTCATTCCAGCAACAACCAAAATATTCCTCAAGGGCCCGGATCACGCCCCGCTGATTATCCCAAGCAACGTCCATGCTTCCATCCGCGTGAAAATAGAAATACGCCAGATTGGTGTCATGGAAAATAACTTTGCCGTTTTCCGAAACCAACGGAAACCAGGCCTGAATCTCCTGGGCCGTATGTTCATACAAATGCGACGTGTCAATAAACAGCAAATCCACTTGGCGCGGAAGTTGCTTGTTCCGGCACCACGCCTTAAACTTTTTCGCAAACGCGACATCGTCGCTTTTTACGAAATTCCATTTGGGATAGGCGCAGCTTCCCGAACAATCATCCATATCAATGCTCAATAAGGTCGATCCGCACAGTTCCGCAGCCCGTTCAAACACAAACGTGCTTTCCCCGCCGCGCGTGCCAAGTTCCACAATTAACTTTGGCTTGCACAGCAGCGTTTCATTAAACAAAGGCACCAAGTGATCACTGAAATCCGTGGGCTTATTCGCGCGGGCTATAATCTCATCCAAGGCCTTCAACCCCGTCTTTTCAAGGCTCTGCTTTCCGCGGGTGAAAAACACATTGTATAAGTCCCGGTACATTAAAAGAATTTTCAATTTCAACTGTTTCACTCCAACCTCCGTTATGACCGCCTGCAAAACATGTCATTCTAACAAAGTCATATCAAAGCTCAAACGATTATATGTAAAAATCCATGGACGAATTTTCGACTTAGGGTCGGCATTTTTTCCAGCCTTATCCGATTATCCAAATGGTATTACCCTGACTGCTGGGTTTAATTTCCATGCCGAAAACGCCCTGAATAATTTTTAGTGATTAGGAATTATTGAATCAGAGGTATACCATGCTGCTTTATTTCCCAAACCAGAGGATGTTCATCCACAAATTCTTCCGGCCGGAAAGCTTTAGGCTCGATCCGTCGGTCGATCTCGGAACGGATCGCGGCGAGTTTCACATAATTATCCACAAAGTCCTCGGAAAATCCCGCTGAAATCAAGGCGACATCAATGTCGCTTTCAGCATCTGCTTTTCCGGTGGCATAGGAACCGTAAAGGAACGCCTGCTTGACAAGCATCCCCTGGTTGTTGATTTTTTCAATAAATCTCTTTATTTTTCCTAATACTTCAACTTGAGTTTCAACCATTGGCTGATTTCCTTCGCTTTATGAATTTCTTTGTCCGCATAATCCTGGTTGAATTTTCGCAGAATTTTTTCCCGGTCTTCAGGATATCGCGCGGAAATATTATACAAAGTAATTTTTCTTAATGAATCAAGGTATTCATCAGGAACGGTGAAATTCAATTTGGAAGACAACATTTCCAAATCATGCCCAAAGGGCGAGTGTTCGCCGGTTTGTTGCACAATCAGGGCTTTTATTGTTTTTTCCAAGTGCAAATGACAAAAAAATAAAGCATAAGCATAATCGCCTTTTTCCATCAAATGCCCGGCAACCCGCCAGTCATCTTCAGCGGACGCCAGCCAGTTATCAGCTACCTTTTTTATATCCATGAATCAAATTGTACTTTCTGTCTGTGTGCTTGTCAAGATTTACAAAGCAACGAAAAATAAAATAGCTTTTAAATTCAAGGCAAATCTTTTAAACTGCTGGGAATATATGCTTCAAGGAGTCCGCATGCGCGTTCTGCTCATTTCACCCATAAACCGCTCGTATGTCATCATGCCCAGCCTGGGACTGGGCTATTTGGCTGCCGTGTGCCGGCAAGAAGGGCATGAGGTGGAAATCTTACATTGTTTAAAGGAAAAGTTCACGTTCGAAAATTTCGCGCGTTTTCTCACCACCAATGCCTTTGACGTAATTGGCCTGCAAATGTTCTCCTTTGACGTCAATCCCGTCAAACGCCACGTGGCCATCATTAAAGAAATTCAGCCCAAAGCCTTTGTGGTCTTGGGCGGCTACCACCCTTCCGGGGACCCGGAAGGAGTTTTGCATACCATTCCTCAGGCAGATGCGGCCATTGCCGGTGAAGCCGAACTGGCGCTCCCGGACCTGCTGCGCGAATTATCGCACCACAAGCCCCACTTTGATTCTGTCCCCAATCTCATTTGGCGGAAAAACGGCCAGGTGCACATTAACCGCATTAAAATGATCGAGAACCTGGATGAAATTCCCTTCCCGGCCTGGGACCTGATGGACCCGCGCCAGTATCCCGAAGCGCCGCACGGCGCTTTTTTCAAAAGTTTCCCCACGGCCCCCATTATTTGCACCCGCGGCTGCCCGTTCATTTGCACTTTTTGTTCCGGCAAAGCGGTCACCACGCATAAGGTGCGCCGCCGCTCGGCTGCCAACATCATCCAAGAAATTGAATTTTTAAAGAACACTTACGGCGTCAATGATTTCCTGATTGAGGATGAAAACTTCACGGCGCATAAAAATTTAGTCAAAGAATTTTGCCGCCAGCTCATTGACCAACAGCTCAACATTCACTGGAACTGCCCCTCTGGGGTGCGTCTGGACACCCTGGATTTGGACATGCTCAAGCTCATGGAACAATCCGGCTGTTATTCCCTCTCCGTAGGCATTGAGTTCGGCACGCAAAAGATTCTCGATCTCACCAAGAAAAAGCTGACCTTGGAGACGATCCGCCACCGCATTGGGCTGATCCGGCAAACCAACATTAAGATCACGGGATTTTTCATGTTCGGCATTCCGGGCGAGACCAAAGCCGATATGCTGGAGACCATACGGTTTGCGCAATCCTTGTC
>JAGVPM010000139.1 GCA_020052235.1 Candidatus Goldiibacteriota bacterium | reverse complement strand
TCAGGAACAGGGTGCGTTTCCGGATGGCGATCCTATTCCATTTCGGGGGCCTCGACCTTGGATTCTAGGTTCACTCGAATGCCGGAAGCGCCTAAAATTATTACCACGGGAAAAATTATTTATGAATCAGCGGCTTAATAACCTTAAAGAAGATGTGGAAGATGAAATACAAGCCATTGACGAAGTATTGCGGCGGCTTGGACTGCACCCCTGTAGCTGGATAACTTTAACCTGAAAATTAGTGTGCCTGTCCGATATAATGGGGCCAACCCCCGGAAGGAGTCGGACAGATGAAGAAACAGTATCGCCATTTTGAGGATGATTTCAAGAGGAATCTGATTGCCCGGATCGACAGTGGAGAAATAACCAAGGGCCAGGCAGCCCGGGAAAACCAGCTCTCCGGTTCGGTCATCGACCGTTGGCAGCGGCAAATTCACGAAGGCAGCATGCGCGCGCATCCCAACGCCAACGAGAAAAAGCTAATACGCGAGTTGGACATGTATAAGAAAAAAGTCGGCGAACTGACTCTGGAAATCGACTTTTTAAAAAAGCTCGACGAGAGTTTAGCGTCCATGAGAAAGTCGAGTGGTTACATCGTCACGGGCGGGAACAAGGAACGGTCCGGAAAGGATGCAAAATGATGGGGTTGAGCGCATCCACGTACTACTACCGGCCCAAAGTGCCCCGCGCCCTACGGGATCAGATCGAAGCAGAATTACGAGACAAGATCGAGTACTTGCAGGCTGAATATTCCTGTTTCGGGCATCGGACGCTTAAGGTCCAACTCCAGCGGCATTATGGGCTGGTGGTGAATAGAAAACGGTTGCTGCGGGTCATGCGGGTGCATAACCTGTTCCGACAGGTAAAGAAACGATTTATCGCAACCACGGATTCGAATCACAAGTATCCGATTTATCCGAATCTGATCAAAGCCTTGGAAGTAACCGGTATCAACCAAGTGTGGGTTTCAGACATCACATATATTCGCGTCTTGACCGGCTTTGTTTATCTGGCGGTTATTTTGGATCTTTTCTCTCGGCGAGTGATCGGTTGGGCGCTATCCAAAAGTATCAGGCATGAATTAACTGTGGCCGCGTTACGCATGGCCATTGAAGCTCGAAATCCCGGAGCCGGAGTAATCCATCATTCGGACCGGGGTGTCCAGTATGCCTGTGATGATTACGTGGCGCTTCTGGATGCGAATGGATTTCAAGGAAGCATGTCGGCTCCGGGGAATCCTTACGATAATGCGTTTGCGGAATCGTTCATGAAAACCTTGAAGAACGAAGAAGTTCATCTTTGCGAGTACGAAAGTTTCACGGATGTGGTGGAGCGAATCCCGCAATTCATTGAAGCGGTTTACAACCAAAAACGGGTTCACTCCAGCATTCAGTACTTGCCACCGGCAGAGTTCGAGGCTATATTGCAGGACGACAAGCGAAAGGCATCACTCGGACAGGTCACCCTAAAACTGGCTGAATATTGATCCAGTCCACGGGGTGCACTCCAGTTTCTTCAGCCGCATTGAATCGATACATGAACAGGGTCTCATGATCGGTCATAGCTGAATGCCTTCTTGGGCAATATTTTGAATGAATTGAGAACAACGCAGAGGCGATTCTTCAAGGTCGTGCCGGGTGAATATGGCCGGCGAAACATGCATGAGATTCTCCAGGCTTAGTTCCCAAGCCAGATCTTTGATCTTTTGTTTGGTTTCCCGAGTCAGCGTTTCGACTTCTATAAATATATCCATATCTGAATAAGATCGGCTGTCACCTCTGGCCCGTGAGCCAAAGATGCGAAAATCCACCAACTGGAATGTTTTATCCTGCAATAAGCGTTCTTTCAAAGTTGTGGCTATTTTTTTGTCTTGATCATTCATTTTGGTTTCCTTACTTAATACGTTACCGCTTAATCCCCGTGGGTGATCTAATGTTTATCATACGGATGAATCAGGAGGATTTCAAGTTAAAACCACTTCTTGGAAATAACTGGAAATAAAAAAGCCCGTGTCTCTTAACACGGGCTTTTTGGTCAATAGGTCGAAGGCGCGACGCTTTAGTAGCGTGAGCGGGAGTTTGAATAACCTTGGCCTTTTCCAGCTGCACTACTGCGGCTGTAAGCACCGCTGCGGCTGGGAGCACCGCTGCGGCTGGGAGCACCGCTGCGGCTGGGAGCACCGCCGCGGTTGGGAGCACCGCTGCGGCTGGGAGCACCGCCGCGGTTGGGAGCGCCGCCGTAGTTGTACGGATTGCTGCGGCCTGCAGCAGCACCGCCAAAGGCGTTGTTTCTGCCATGAAATCCTTCTGAACGCGGATGCGCCGCATGAGTGTGTTCCGAGGGCGCAGCCTTTTCATGATAATCAAAACCTTCGACAGTCCGTTTTTCAATCGGCTTGCCCAAGATTTTTTCAATGTCACGAACAATGGCGCGGTCCTCCGGTGTTACCAAAGTCAACGCGTCACCGGTTTTGGCGGCACGTCCGGTCCGGCCAATGCGATGGATGTAGGTGGTGGCGGAATCCGGGATGTCGAAATTAATGACGTGGGAAATGGACGCAATGTCCAAGCCGCGCGCCGCAATGTCCGTGGCCACCAGGATCTGCAATTTGCCTGAACGAAATTGATCCAGGGCGTGCTTGCGCTGGCTTTGGGATTTGTTGGCGTGCAAACCCGCGGTTGCGTATCCGGCCTTTTCCAGTTTTTCCACCACGCGGTCGGCGCGGTGCTTGGTGCGGGAAAAGATCAGCACGGATTTAACGGTCATTTCCTTGAGCAATTTAACCAGCAAATTGGTTTTCAAATGCTGATTGACCGGATAAAGCGCGTGGGCTACGGTAGCGGCCGGCGCTTCAATGCCCATGGAAATCTTTTTGGGAGTGCGCATGGACTTATGAATCAATTGTTCCAAGGCCGGTTCAAACGTGGCTGAAAAAAGCATGGTCTGCCGTTTGGCGGGAACGTGTTGAATGATTTGCTGAATGGAAGGCAAAAAGCCCATATCCAGCATGCGGTCAGCTTCGTCCAGGATCAATACTTCCACGTGGTCCAATTTGGCGTTGCCGCGCTTGATGTGGTCCAACAAACGGCCCGGGCAGGCCACGATTATTTCCGTGCCTTTGCGCAACGCGCGTTCTTGCGGGATCATGCCCACACCGCCGTACACCGTGGCCGAGCGCAGGGGCGTAAAGCGCCCGAGCTTGGCAATGACCTCGTGAATCTGCTCGGCCAATTCGCGCGTAGGGGTGACGATCAAGACCCGTGTTTTCCCGGGATTCGCCTGACTTTTGGCCAGGAGATTGTGCAGAATCGGGAGCACGAAGGCAGCGGTTTTACCCGTCCCGGTTTGCGCGGTTCCGATCAAGTCATGCCCTTCCAAGGCTACCGGTATTGCGGCAGCTTGAATTGGGGTGGCTTTCTCATACCCGGCGGCTTGCAGGCCTTTCTCGACCCGGGGGTCCAACTTAAAACTTTTAAAACCCATACTGTAGTTCCTTTTTGTCTACCAGCATAACGGTTGATTTGAATCCAGTTCGAACCGTTTTTGCTGGTATCGACTCATACGGAAAATCCCTGCGGGATGACCATGGAACAAGTCAAAAAAAAGGCGTTTGAATTGGATTCGGTTTTGATTAGCGGAAATGTTCCTGCCGCTGTTTCAAGAGACGAAAGGTTGGAAGGTAAATCACGTTCGCTATCAGGATGCAGACTATACGGGAAGGCCGGATAAATAGCAAGCGTTATTTTTGGGGCTGTGAAGCGCAGCGGTTTCGTGTTCACCGCACGGGGATCGCAGAGCATTTCATTAAGGAAAGCGGTGAAGTCTTGGCTTGATTTAGAGACAATGAAAATAGGGATTAGGTTTTTAGGGCGCAAAGACGAGAATGGTAAAAGGAAGTCAAATTTTAATACAGGTGAGTCATGGCCGAGTGCCGCATTAATATAGAAACATTAAACCAAAAAATAGAGACGGATTTCCCCCTGCCGCAAACTTTGGTTAAAATGATGGATGCATTAAATAATCCGGATGCCAATATAGCGCGCTTGGAAAACATATTAAAATCCGATCCGGGTTTTTCTTTAAAATTGCTCAGCATGGCCAACTCGGCGTTTTATGGTTCCATGAGCAGGATCGGCAATATACATTCCGCCATTACCTTGTTGGGGTTCAATACCATTAAAAATTTAGCTGTGCAAATGAGTGTCAGTCAATGCCTCGCCGGAGTTAAACCTAATCCGTATTTTTCTTTCGAGACGTTATGGAAGCATTCGATCGGGGTGGCGGTTTGTTCCAAAATGCTGGCCCGGCGTTTGAAACTGGGTAATGCCGAAGATTTTTTTACCATGGGCATTTTGCATGATATTGGCCTTTTGATCGAGTCGCAATTTTGCCCCGAACAACTTATTGAAGTATTTGAACACCTGGCCAAGGGCGAAAAAACATTAACGGAAATCGAAGAGGAAATCTTGGGCGTTTCGCATGCCCAAGTCACTACCCTATTATGTAAGAAATGGTCATTGCCGGCCGACTTAGCCGCGGCCCTGCAATTTCATCACACCCCAATGGAAGCGCCCGAGGAGCACAAGCGCAGCGCGTGCGCGGTCTATCTTGCGGATAAAATCGTCATGCGGGCTGAATTCGGGTTTCTCTATGCCCGGGGGGAAGAATGGGAACCGGCGGTACTCGCTTTATTTGAACTCGAACCGGTGGATGCGGAAGTTGTGCTTGAGGATTTCCAGGAACAAGCCAATGAGTTTTTGCCGCTTTTAAGCGGTAAATGAAATCTGCGAAGGCGGGGCGGGCTGATGGCGGATCTGCAGATTAAAAAAGCCGGCGAGGAAATGCCCGGGGATATAGCGGGATTGCAGGTGGAACTGAAAAAAGCCCGCGCCCGCGTCCGGCAGCTCAAGTTGGAAATTGAATCGCGCCAAGAAGAAACTGACAGGGTTCTTTCCGACAATTTGCAGCAAAACGAAGAATTGAGTTCACTGAACGCCGAGTTGATGAATTTTAATCAGGAACTCGAGAAAAAAGTGCATGAACGTACCCTGGCGTTGGAAGCAGCCAAACAGGATTTGGAAGAACATGCGCGGAAACTCGAGGAGTTGAGCGTTACCAAAGATGCGTTGATGCACATGATCGTCCATGACATGAAGAATCCCTTGACCGTGATTTTGGGCACCATGGCCTTGTTTAAAACCAACCGGTACAATCTTGAGGAAGATTTATATGCTTCCTTGGTGGATTCGCGCCTGCAGGCCATGAAATTGCTGCGCATGATCGAGGAAATATTATTCATCAGCCGGATGAAAACCAAGGAATTTCAATTAAAACCCAGCGAGTTTGAAATAAACGAAGTTGTGAAAAAATGTGTGGAAACCATGGTCAAAACCCAAGGGAACAAGAAGCTGGCCTTGAATGCCGTGCTTTCCGCGAACCCTTGCCGGGTAAAGGCGGACCTTGAGATCATCGAGCGGGTTATTAATAATTTGATCAATAACAGCATCAAATATGCCCCTACGGAGAGTGAGATTCGTATTGAAGTCGTACCTGACGAATCCCGGGTTAATGTCAATGTGACAAATTGGGGCGATCCCATTCCGGCTGAATTTCATCAGAAAATTTTCGAAATGTTTTCCCGCGTGAACACTAAAGATAAACAGCTTTCGGGAACGGGTTTGGGATTGGCTTTCTGCAAAATGGCCATGGAGGCCCATGCGGGAAGCATTTGGGTCACGTCTCCGGTTTCCTCCGAAAACCGCGGAGCCTGTTTTTCGTTTCAACTGCCGCTAATCATTGGCTGAGGAAGCAACACCGGTGGTCACCGTGCCTGCCTTAAAGCAAAAACGATAAAAATTTTTCTACTTCATCCGGATTTTTTAAGCGATATCCTGCCTGGGTTTTTCCCGGCCCGACTTTGAATCCCAGCGCCCGTGGGCCTTGGGTGCGCAGGAACGCGAAAGCATCTTCGTCGTTGGAGTCGTCCCCAATATACAGGCAGACACCGTTTTTTTTCCAGCCTTGTGCCGAATGTTCCGCCAATTGCCGCATGGCCGTGCCTTTGTCGGGAGCTTGCAGCGGCCGGAATTCCAACACCATGTTTCCCTGGTTGATAAACAAAGGAAACCCAGCCATATGTTTTCGGACTTCAGCCAGCATGGGTTTGATTTGACCCGGAGCCACGCGCCGGTAATGCAGGCTCAAATCCGCGCCTTTGTTTTCCACCAGGCTGCCCGGGTAAGGTGCCGCCAGCCTGCGGAGCACAGTTTCGGCCTTGCGGGCAGTGCGGCGCCAGGTGCGCATGAGCTCGGCAGGATCACCCATACCGTGTTGGGAAGCGGTCAAACCATGGCTGCCGAAATAAATAATGCCCGGAAGCCGCACTTTTTTCTTGAGCGTTTGGAGTTCGCGCCCGCTGATGATGGCCACGGTGGTATTCGGCAGGGCCAGGAGCTGTTGGAGCAGATGTTTGGTGTGCGCGGGTAAAAATGCCTGGGCGGGCGTGGGTGCGAAATCGGAGAGTGTGCCGTCGAAATCAAACGCCAGCAGGCGCGGCTGCGATTTTAAAAGCAGCCGGATTTTAGGGCTGAATGATTTTTTGAAAAACGATACAGTGGACATGCCCGGCCTTTTCGTGAATTCATTTGGCGAAGGCGGATGGTGCCGCCGCCCTTGGGAATCCGCATATCCTAATCGAGTATGCGGAAAAAAGCAAGCGGCCTGATAATCGGTTTGAAAATAATCAATCCGGTTGGTTTTTCTCGGAAAGCAAGGCATAATACGCAGGCAAAGCATGCCTGAGCAGAGGTGGGAACCGGTTATGAAAAAGACCAGAGGCCAAATTGAGGCTGAAATCAGCGAGGCGATTATCAAGTTCGAAAAAGAATACATGGGCCGGGGCCCGCTTGAAACCAAAACACATATTATCGATGACTTGGTGTTGGTGCGTTTAAAGGGTGTTTTGACCCAGGCCGAGCATCAGCTGGTCCGGGCCGGGGAACAGTCCAATGGGCGGGAACTGATCAAACAGGTCCGGATCGCGCTTTTGGAAAAAGGGCGTCCGCTTTTGGAGACGGCCATTGAGAACTTGACCGGAAAAAAAGTGATAAGCCTGCACACGGACATCAGCACGGTTACGGGCGAGCGGGTCATTATTTTTACCCTGCAGGCATCGCCGGAAATCATCTGACCCGGGAATTGGGGCTTGACGCGCACTTGGTAAATGGTGTAGTTTAACCCGGATTGGAAATGCGGCTCGCGGAGGGTGGGCTTTTTGGCACCGGCCGACGGGTTGCTTAAATGGAATTCGCTTTAATGTCCGGCCGGGCCCTGCAACAGGGTGCGGATGCGGAATATAAGGCTGGAGCAACGCGATGCTTTTCGCGGAGCTTCAGCCTTATTTTTTACCGGAAACGGTGGAGGACCGGAAATACATATGAAATATTTCGTTCAGGAGCACAATCAGGTTATTTTGCACACTCCGCAGACGGTTTGCGCGTCAAAGTGGGAGTTGCTGCGCAGCAATGTTTTTCAAAGGGTGCTGCAGCTTTACATTGAGCATCTGCAACAGCGGGAATCGCCTTTGCTTACGCTCATTCCTTTGCCTTTAACCACCCAGGCGGGACAGAAAAAACTCCGTGAAATTTTGGAATACTTGTGCGAAATGGAGTTGGGGAAATTGCCGGATCACTTTGCGTATGCCCGGAAATTGCTAACCCAAGAGGCACGGACCGCCTTGCACGAGTTGGTGGAAGGTTTGTACGATTATTGGCGCACGTTTGACCGTTTTTTGGTTCTGCATTCCGAGCCCGGTCCCAGCAGTTTTGACCGCCGTCCGTACCGCGCGTTCAACAACACGGCCGAAGCCCTGACGCACTTGATTCGTTTGGTCTATCGCGACATTTGCGAAAATATCACCGGAGATCATCCGCGTGTCTACCGCCAGGTTTCCGCCGGGTGCGACGTGGGACTTATTGCCATTCCTAAAAAAGTGAAATTGCCGAAGATGTACGAAAAGGTGGTGGGCGAAATTCCCTTCATCCGCCAGGTTTGGATCGCACCGCCCATGATCATTGATCCGCCCATGAATACGCGCACCGGAGAGTTTCAGCGGGTGGAAAGCAATCCTTTGAAAAATGCCGTACTTAATCCGCAGGAATGGCTGTGCTACCCGGCCCAGATCGGCTCATTGATTATTTATATTTATTTCCATCAGCGTTTTTTCGGATTGGGTTGCGCGCTTTCCAATTTATTCGAAATGGCCACGGACGAACAATTGGCCCAAGGACCGGCGGCCATTTATCTTTACGGAATGCCGTCCGAGTACCTGTCCCAGTATGGATCGTTGCCGACGGTTTTTTTTGATGATGCCCCAAACCGGATGCTGGTGGCCGCTGTTCCGGGGGAAGAACGATTTGGATATTTCGGCTATTTGAAAAAAATGGCGCTGACGTTGCATAACATTGTCATGCTGAAACGCGGGCAGATGCCCTACCACGGGGCCATGATGCGGCTGGCCCTGAAAAACGGCCGGACATCCAATGTTCTGATCATCGGCGATACGGCCACGGGTAAATCCGAAACCTTGGAAGCCATGCGTACGCTGGGCGGCGGGGTAATCCGTGATTTGCGCATCGTAGCTGACGACATGGGATCATTAAAAGCGGACGCCCGGGGGAATGTGCTCGGGTATGGAACAGAGACCGGGGCGTTTATCCGCCTGGATGATTTACAGGCAGGGTATGCGTTCGGCCAGATTGACCGGGCCATCATCATGAGCCCGCAGAAGGTCAACGCTAGGGTGGTGATCCCTGTAACCACAATTGCGGAAGTCCTCCAAGGATACCCGGTCGACTATCTGCTGTATGCCAATAACTATGAGGATGTGGACAACGACCACCCGATTTTGGATCGGATTGGCCGTATCGAGCGGGCACTGGAAATTTTCAGTCAGGGAGCAGCCATGGCCAAAGGCACCACAACGTCGCACGGCTTGCAGCACAGCTATTTTGCCAATATTTTCGGTCCGCCGCAATATCGTGAAGTGCATGAGAAACTGGCGGAAGCCACATTCAGAAAATTGTTCGCGAAAAAAGTGTGGGTGGGTCAAATGCGCACGCGGCTGGGCATTCCGGGATACGCATCCCAGGGACCGCAAGCCGCGGCACAGGCCTTGTTGGCGCTATTGACCCGGCCCAAAAAGAAATCATCCGCGCAAGGCAGCACAAGATAATCAAATTGGGGGGGAAGTGCCCATGAGTATTGAAAAAAATCATGCAGGAAATTATCCTTACATCTCCCGCACGGCATATATCCATCATTCGGCCATTCTCATCGGCCATGTCATCATAGGCAAGCGGGTCTTTGTCGGCCCTCAGGCCGTCATTCGCGCCGATGAGCCCGGTGCGGATGGCCGGGTGGCGCCTATTCTCATTGAGGATGGCGCCAATGTGCAGGATGGAGTGACCCTGCACGCCTTGGGCGGGAGTGAATTGCGTATTGGGCGCAATACTTCGCTGGCGCACGGCGTGCTGGTGCATGGACCGGCCACGATTGGAAAAAAATGTTTCGTGGGATTCAACAGCGTGGTGTTCAATGCGGTTTTGGGAGATGGCAGCATACTCTGGCACGAGGTGATCGTGGAGGGCGTCAAGGTTCCCAAAGGGTTGTATGTCCCGTCGCGCATGAATGTTCGTTCTCCGCGGGACCTTGCGCCATTGAAGTCTGCGGATAAGACTATGATTGCGTTTGCCAAGAAGATTGCCGATACCAATGAATGGCTGGCCCTGCAGGGAGCAAAAGTGAAACAACGCAAACCCGCCCGCGACCATGTTTGCAAGCAGCCGTGTTTAATGAAAATTTAGTTTTCTTGCCGAGTCGGGTTTTCTCCGCTACAATAATTCGTTTTTAAAATTGTTTAACCGTGGTAAGGAAGTTGAAGGAGTTGCCATGACAGAGAGCGGGAAAAGGCAAGTCTTGGTTCCTGGAACGGTATTGCTGGATATTTATGCGGATACAGGGGAACGCTTTCTGGGCGGCGCGGAATTTAATTTCGCCTATCACGTGCACCACCTGATGGGCGGCTTGGATTTTGTGGCACGGGTTGGGGAAGACGAGGCGGGTTGTTTTATCTTAAACGAGTTGGCTTGCCGGGAGTTTCCCACGCACTTGATCCAGCGCGATGCGCACAAGCCCACCAAGACCGTGCGGGTGACAAAAAATGAGAAAAACGAGCCGATCTACTGCATTGCCAACGACGTGGCTTCGGAATACCTGGATACTCCGCCCCTGACGCCCGAGGACATTGCTGGATACGCCTTGGTGTATTTTGGCACGACCCTGCAATATGCCGAGCAAAGCAGGGGGACGCTGCGGCGTATTTTGGAACAAAGCCGGGGAATCAGATTTTGCGATTTGAATTTACGCCCGCCTAAATATACGCCTGAAGTCGTGGAATATTCCTTGCGGACATGCGATTTTTTAAAAATTAATCATGAGGAGCTGGACGTGGTCTCGTCCCTGTTCGGCTTAAGCGGGAGCACCCAGGAAGCGCGCGTCTCACAACTTTCGCAACGTTTTCAGATTCCGGGCATTTGCCTGACCTTGGCGGAGCAGGGAAGCGTGATTTATCGCGCCGGGTGTTTTTGGAAAAAGACCCTGCCGCCCACAACGGTCGTGGATACGGTGGGTGCTGGGGACGCATTCTCGGCGTGTCTGGCAATCGGGCTGCTGCAAGGATGGGACCCGGCGCGGATTCTGGACCAGGCCAGCGGCCTGGCCGCGGCCGTTTGCCAAATACGCGGCGCCGTGCCGGAGGATCGCGGGTTTTATAAAAATTTTATTAGGTGAAAAGGAATGGAACTATTGAGAAAGGATATCGAGCGATGTTGGATTTCCAACGGATAAAAGAAAATGCCGGAAAGTATTTCCGTGACGCAAAAGGTTCGCACGATTGGGAACACACCGAACGGGTGCTTTCCCTTGCGGTGCATTTGTCTCAAGTGGAAGGCGCGAATGTAGACCTGGTCAAATGCGCCGCGGTTTTGCACGATATTGCCCGCGGGGAAGAGGATCAATGCGGCGGCAAGCTGGACCATGCCGTGCGCGGCGCAGAATTGGCGCGTGAAATTTTAAGCACGCTGCAAGTCCCGCCGGAGGACATTGACCGGATTGCGCATTGTATTGAAACCCACCGGTTCCGCAATCATTTGGAACCCCAATCCCTGGAGGCCAAGGTTTTGTTTGATGCGGACAAGCTGGATTCCATCGGCGCCGTGGGCATAGGCCGGGCATTTTTGTTTGCCGGGGAAGTGGGAGCCAAACTGCATAATCCGGGCGCGGACATCATGCACACGCAGCCTTATACCGAGGAAGATACGGCTTACCGTGAGTATATGGTCAAGCTGCGGAAAGTCAAGGAGCGGATTTTAACTGCCGAAGGCCGGCGCTTGGCGCAGGAGCGGCATGATTTCATGGTGGCGTTTTTTGAACGGTTGAACCGTGAAGTGGAAGGCGTTTGGTAATGGCGGCGCCTGGCCTTGAATCTTTGGAAAGCGATCTGGCTGCCTGGCTGCCCCGGTTAATCCGGCTGTGGCGGAAACAAGCGCGCAGTCAATGGCACGATGCTCCGGCCGGTTGTTTGGCCCCGGCCGAAGCCAAAAGCGTGGCCGCCGGAATCAAGCGTCTTTCGCAAGGCTTGACCCGGGAGCGGGAATTGGCCGGAGAATTTTATTTTTCCGATCCCGTGATGTTCGGTGCATATCTTTTATATTTTTGGCCTGTGTCCTACACCCAGGCGCGTTTGGCGCTGGCCGCATTGCCCGGGCTTCCAGAATCGGTGTTGGATCTGGGCGGAGGCGCAGGGCCATTGGCTGCGGCCGCGTACGACGCCGGCGTGCGGCAAATCCGCCTGGCTGACCGCAGCCGGAAAGCCCTGCAATGGGCTGCGGAATTGTTTCAAGGTTTAGATGCGGGGGTGGAGTGCGTTGCTTGGGACCCGGTGCAACAAAGTGAATTTCCGGATGCCGGACGCCGGTATGACGTAATTGCGTTGCAACATGTACTCAACGAGCTTTGGGCCGCTTCACCCGATAAGCAGGCTGCGAAATTATCCTTGTTGCAACGGGCAATTGACGCATTAACTGAAACTGGAAACCTGATGATTTTGGAACCGGCTTTGAAGTCAACGTCTCAAGCCGTGCTGGCATTGCGCGATGCCTTGATTCCCCAGGGCGTGGTCCCGGTATTTCCCTGTTTACATCAACAACCTTGTCCGGCGCTTAGGGCACAGGACAGCTGTCACGCTGAAAGTATGTGGCAGCCGCCCGAATGGGTTCAGGACTTAATTCACCGGGCCGGGCTGCATAAGCAGTGGCTGAAGATGACCCTGATGATATTTAGAAAAGCGGATGCGATGCCCGCGGATGCGGAGATGTATTTGACGGTTTCGGAACTGAAACGAGCTAAGAATAAAAATGTTTTTATTGTGGTTTGCGGAAATTCCGGACGAATGGATATCGCGCTGGCGCCCCGGAACGCGGATGAAAGCAAACGTTTTTTCATGAAATTAAAGCCCGGTCAAGTCATCCGGGTGCGGAATGCCCGGGCCACGGCGCAGGGATTGGAATTGGTCCCGGCTTCAACCGTGACATTGGCGGAAGCCGCCGCGCCTCACCTGAGGATTTTGGCCGGGTAACTATTTAATCGCGTAAAATCCCGATTGCATATAGGAATGCCAGAATAATTCCACAGTGCGGAAACCTGCTGCTTTGAGCATTGTTAAATGCTCCTGAATGGTGATGGGGAAATAATGGGTGTCAAAGCGTTGCTGGTGCTGTTTGACCGTTGCCTCATCTTGGCCGCGGGCTTTTTGGAATCGTCCCCAGCGCTTGAGCCCAATGGAAATTCCTTCGGCTGTATCCGGCCGCGTATTTTCAAAGGTGATATAGACCCCGTTTTCAGCCAACAGACGGTAACAAACCCGGGTAGCTTGTTTTCTTCCTTCGCGGTTTAAATAATGATGGCTTTGGATGGCGGTAATAATATCCAAAGGCGGTAAACCCGGATCGGCTAATTGTTCCGTGGGTTGCGGCGGCAAAAAGGAAATTTCCGTAAATTCTGCCAGGCGCGATTGAGCCACGGCCAACATTTCCGGCGACGGGTCACTGGCATAAAAACGGCAGGGGGAAAAAACATCGTGCGCCAATTCCAAAAAATGACCGGTACCGCAGCCGGTGTCCAGCCAGGTTTGGCACTTGGGTTGGATGCTTTCCACCAGATCCAGAATTTCGAAATGCAGCCGATCATAATAAGGGATGGTTTTACGAATTTGACTGTCGTAATTTTTTGCGGCATGCGGTGTGGTGTTATCCATGGAAACTCCTTTAAAATAAGCGCCAGCCCCGCAAGTCACATCCGTCTAAAGGGAAGGAAGTCAACACAGCAACTGGTGTGAACCAATAACGCCTGAGTGCAGTCAAACACAAAGATGTTAAGCATATGCATTTATTGTATACAAATTTTACGTTGTGACCCATAAAAATATTTTTGCAAGTGAGTGAGCCTAAAGAAGGGTTTGGGTGTTTAAGAGGAAAGGGTATCGTAAAGCAATTGCGGGGTATATCAAGTTGCAACAGTGGTGTAGGAAATTGCAACATATGGCGGGCAGTGAAATATTTAAAGCTTGATTTTAAAGGGGGGATAAATAGGCACGTTTGATGCTTTAATCATTAACGGTCTTAAACCGGGAATTGAGAGGACATATATCATGGTTACTTTAATCAATTACAACGGCGGTTTAAAAAGGATGCTCCAACCCTTTTTGAAAAAAATAGCCGTCCGGTTGCCGACAATATTTGAAATTGGAGCGCCTATAAGAATAGTGGAGCCTAAAACCCGCTCACAGGTTGCGGGTAAAAAGACCAAAACAGCCCGGATTAAGAAGCAAAAGGTATATCATCTGTTTGGAGAAGGCGCTTATGGAGGATTGGTTTTGCGTGCTGCTTTGGTTTTTAAAGGCGGGGAAGGTTTGTTTGAATCCATACAAGCAGCTAATCTGCACGCGAGCGATATTTTTATGCCTGAACGCGTGGTTGAATTGAAAAGGGTTATAAAAACTAAACGCTTCCGTCAACAAGGGGAAGTGGATAAGAGCGAGTTAAATTCGAATAAATGAAATACCCTACGGCAAGCCGCGGGGTATCGGATACCGGTAGGGAACGGTTTTAAACCGTTCCCTACATTTTTTTAAGCCTTTGCGCGCCGGGCGGTGATGATTTCCGTGTTCATGCCGGCCCAGTGCAACCCGCCTTGGTAGCGGCCGTGTTCCATTTTTACGCATTTGTCCATGATCACGTTGAGTCCGGCGGCAATGGCTTTCTCGGCAGCGTCAAAATCCAGAATGCGCAGTTGCGTCCAGACGGCTTTGGCGCCAACGGCAATCGCGTCTTCCATCAGCCCCATGACCTCGTGGGAGGGACGGAAAATATCCACCAAGTCGATTTTTCCCGGCACGCTTTTCAAGTCCGGGTAGCAGGTTTGCCCCAGGATTTCTCCGTTGCGCGGAGTTACAGGAATGACCCGATAGCCTTCATACAATAAGTATGAGGCCACGAAATGACTGGCTTTTTGTTTGTCCGCCGACAAACCCACCATGGCGATGGTTTTCGCCGAACGGAGAATATCCTGAATCACGTCGTCGTTTTGATAACGCGCGCGCTGTTCGGGTGTGAACGATGTGTTCAGGCTTATACTGCACGCAGTGCTTGATCCAAGTCCCATAACAGATCCTCCCGGTTTTCAAGTCCAATCGACAAACGAATGGTGTCCGGCCCGATCCCGCCCATGCTCAATTCTTCGTCCGAGAGCTGCTGGTGCGTGGTGGACGCGGGGTGAATGACCAAGCTCCGCGCATCGCCGATGTTGGCCAAGTGCGAGAAGAGCTGGAGCGATTCAATAAATTTTTTACCCGCGGCGCGCGCATCGCCGGAACTGGGTTTGATATTGAATGCAAAAACTGCTCCCGGCCCTTGGGGCAGATATTTTTTTGCGCGCTCAAAGTGCGGATGATCGGGCAAACCGGCGTAACGCACCGCGGTCACGCGGGGGTGTTGGGCTAAAAATTCAGCCACGGCTTGGGCATTGGCCACATGCCGGTCCATGCGCAGCGAGAGCGTCTCTAAGCCTTGCAAAAGCAAAAATGAATTCATGGGCGAGATGCACGCTCCGGTATCGCGGACCGTTTCACAGCGGAGCTTCATTAGAAAACCATAATGCCCGAACGTATCGTAGAAACGCAGCCCGTGATACGACGGCGACGGGTCGGCTATGGTGGGATAGCGGGTGTAGTCGAATTTACCCGACTCCACCACCACGCCCCCGATGCTGGTGCCGTGCCCGCCGATGAATTTGGTGGCCGAGTGCACCACGATGGTGGCGCCCCAGTCAAGCGGGCGGCAGAGATACGGGGTGGCAAAAGTGCTGTCCACAATCAGGGGAATGCAGTGACTTTTGGCCAGCGCGGATAAAGGTTCCAAATCCAAGATGGTGCCCCCGGGGTTGCCGATGATTTCGCCATAGAGGGCGCGGGTTTTTGGGGTAATGGCTTTTTCCCAGGAAGTGATATCACTGGGATCGACAAAATGTACGGTTATGGAGAGCTTTTTCAACGTGTGCACCAGTTGTGTCATGGTGCCGCCGTACAAATGCGAGGAAGCCACGATTTCATCACCCGGGGCAAGGAGGGTCATAAAGACCGCGAACTGCGCGGCCATGCCGCTGGCCACGGCCACGGCCCCGGTGCCGTTTTCCAAAGACGCCACCCGTTCCTCGAACGAAGCCGTGGTGGGATTGCTGATGCGGGTGTAAATGTTGCCGTATTGTTTTAGCTCAAAAAGCTGCGCGGCCTGATCCGCGTCGTTGAAGACATACGACGTGGTCTGGAAAATAGGCACCGCGCGCGCCCCAACCATGGAGTCCGGGATATGCCCGGCATGAAGCATGCGCGTATCAAATCCGAAGTTTCGTTTGTTGGACATGATGTGAGGGTTCCTTTCGTTATAGGCCAAGGCTAAAATTTACACCCGGATAAAGCGGGCGATGTTGGGCTCGCGTTTAAGGTCTTCCAGCTGTCCGGCATTGGGGCGTTCCGGCCGGTCGCGTTCAGCAGGCACCAGGCAAAGAAACCCGAACGGCTCGCTGCCTGTGGCGCGGAACTGATGCCAAGCTAGGGAAGGAATATGCACAACATCAAACAGGGTCAGAGCGAGAATTTCCGTACCTACCAACGCCTGTCCCGCGCCGCGGATGGGCATTACCACGTGCAGGTGATGGTGGCGCTCCAGCGTGGAGTGCCCGCCCGGAGCGATTTCAAAATAACGCCATTGGCAGGGAAGATCCGGCTGACCTGCAAACAGAATTTGGCGCGTGATATCCTTGAAGTGGGTGCCTTCCTCTTTGTATTTAAGGATATTCACCTGATCCCAAGTGAATTGGCCTTGATGTTTATGCAGGGTCATGGCGAACTCCACAAAAAAATGAAATGTCAAAATTAACCAGTGTCACCGAAGTCGGGATACTATACAATGCGCGCTGTTGGCAGATCAATGGATTTTTAAAATGCTTCCACCGCAGAGGCGCAGAGGACGCTGAGAAATCCTGGGAAAAAGGACGTGAGTTCTGATGAAATCAAATCCACAAATTTATTTGGCGCCGATTCAAGGTGTCACCAATGACATCTACCGGAATGCCTATCATGCGTCATTTCCCGGGGTGGACAAATATTTTGCGCCTTTTGTCAAAGTACAGCTCAAGGGGGATTTAAAAAGAAAAAAGACGAAAGGTCTTTTACCCGAATGGAATGAAAGGATTCCGCTGGTGCCGCAGATTCTTTCCAATGAGGGAGAAGAATTTGGCGTGTTTGATGCCTATGTGCAGGATTTGGGATACCAAGAGTTTAATTGGAATTTGGGGTGCCCGGTGGCGATGGTAACTACGAAAAAGCGCGGCTCGGGACTATTGCCGCATGCGGAACGGATTCAGGCGATCTTGGAAAAAGTGATGGGCAAATTAAAGTGCCGGTTGTCCATTAAAACACGCCTGGGTTTGGCCCGGCCTGAAGAACTGCTTACCCTTATTCCTGTGTTTAACCAATTCCCGATTCATGAACTGATTATCCATTCACGGTTGGGCCTGCAAATGTATGGCGGGCAAGTGGATTTGCAAACCTTTGGCGAGTGCCTGAAGCTGAGCAAAATTCCCGTGGTGTACAATGGCGATATTTTTAATGCCGCCGCTTTCGGAGCTTTGCAAATAAAGTTCCCGCAAATCCAAAGCTGGATGCTGGGGCGCGGGGTCTTGGTCAATCCTTTTTTACCCGCACAAATCAAGGGCCTGGATGTTCCGAACCAGGACAAGGCAGAACGCTTTAAACAGTTTCATGACGAATGCGTTCGTCGGTATGAAACGGTTCTTTTCGGCCCCGGGCATGTGCTGGATAAACTCAAGGAGTTTTGGTTTTATTCGCACCGGCTTTTTGAAAACGGCCCTGAATTTTTTAATGGTTTGAAAAAAGTAAAGACCTACGATGCATATCACAATATGGTGAAATCATTCTTTAACCATGCGCCCAAAGTCATCGAACACCCGCAG
>JAGVPM010000189.1 GCA_020052235.1 Candidatus Goldiibacteriota bacterium | reverse complement strand
GCGGGGGTTTGGGGGCGAAGCACCCCAACTCAGATAGGAAGGAACAGTGGACGGAACGTCCACGTCAGGGAAACCTGTGGTTTCCCTGAAAGCTCCGCTGGGGGTTGGTTTTTAGGCAAAAAACAAGGCGTTGTGTTTTTTGGGCAGTGAAGGCGGGTTTTTTTGAAAATAAATATTGCATCCCATTGTGGGGTGTGCTAGTATCGCGTTTCCGATTTTTAAAATAGTGTGAATTGTTTAATTATTTCGAGGGGGCTTGAAATCGCATGCAAACGCCTTATGAAACGATGTTTTTATTGCCGCCGACCGTAACGGTCGAGCAGGTAGACGAGCTGGTGGACCGGATTAAAAAAAGTGTGGAGAAAAAGCACGGGGAAGTTGTCAATGTCGACAAGATGGGTGTGCGTAGAACCGCTTATGAAATCAATAAACAAAATTCGGCGTATTATGTATTGATTCAGTTTCGCGGCACCGGGGAATCCATTAACGAAATAGAACGCACATTGAAGAACGCGGATAATGTCTTGAAGTTCTTATCCACCAAAGTGACGACCAAAACGCCGCAACCGGCCAAGTTGTCCGCCAAAGCTGCCGCGGCACAAGCAGCTGCGGAAAAAGTGGAAGTGGCTGCGCCTGAAGCAGCGGCGGAAGCAAAGGCCGCCGACGTAAAGGAGTAACGTATGCCTAATTTTAACCGTGCTTTGCTGATGGGTAATTTAACGCGGGATCCTGAATTGCGGTATTTACCCAACGGGTCGGCTGTCGCGAACTTGCGCATGGCCATTAACCGTACGTATAAAAGTCAAACCGGTGAAATGAAGGAAGAAGTAACCTTTGTCGGTGTCGTGGTTTGGGGAAAGCAAGCTGAAAATTGCGCAGAATATATCTCCAAGGGGACGCCGATTTTCGTGGAAGGACGGCTGCAGAGCCGGCAATGGGAAACTGAGGACGGCCAAAAGCGATCCGTATTGGAAGTGGTTGCCGATCGCGTGCAATTTTTAGGAAAAAAACGGAGCGAAGACGGAACCGTGTCTGCGGATGAACCTGCAGCCGCAGCAGCCCCGGCTCCGGCCGCTTCCGAAGATGATATTCCATTTTAAATTAAAAAAAACGATTTAATAACCAAAGGGAGTTTACGTTATGGCAGATGAAGAAAAGGCAGCACCGGCACCCAGCAAGCCCAGACCTAAATTTAGGGAAAAGCGGGATCATAAACCTCACCGCAAATCATGCCGTTTTTGTGCGGATAAAGTGGTTGATATCAATTACAAGGATCTTGCCCGCTTAAAAACCTTTATGACCGAACGGGGAAAGATTGTCCCACGGCGGATTTCCGGAAATTGCGCCAAACATCAGCGCGCGTTGACCACCGCTATTCATCGTGCCCGCAGTTTGGCTTTACTGCCGTACACCTCGGATTAAACCGTTGCCGGGTTGGTTAATCAGTAAATCATGACTTATGCGTTGGCGGCGGGTTTTTTAGTGGTCGTAGCCGTGGTTTTTTTGGTGATAACCAACGCGGCCATATGGCTGGGGCTTTGGCGAGGGTGGGCACCCCGCTATTGCATCGCGGCCGGTATATTGGTTTTGCTGGCGCTGGCGGCCGGTTTGATTGCTTGGGTACAACTTACGAGCGGTCACAACCTATGGCTTGCGTGGCAACATGAATTTAATAAGAGCTTGAATACATCGTTGGCGCTGTACCGGCAATTGGGCGTGGCGGATGCGGACTTGCAGCGCAGTGCCCACTGGATACGGCTTTTGTTTATCGATGCGGTGGTTGGTTGGCTGGTGTTGCTGATTATGGCAATAGCACTCGTGTGCTACCTGATTCAGCGGCAGTTGGCACCCGCGCTTGCGGGCTCTAAAATTATTTTAAAGCCCTTGGTTTTGTGGAGTGTGCCCGAGTATATGATTTGGCCAATGCTGGCCGCCATGATTTTGCTCTGGTGGGGGCGGGCTTGGGGCCCAATGTATTTTCAGGCGGGTTTAAACGCGGCGGTTGTGCTGGGGAATTTATATTTTATAGGCGGCTTGGCTATTGTTCTGTTTCATCTGGAACGCTGGCGGGTATCCAAGTTAGTCCAACCGCTGGTAGTTGCCTTGGTGGGATTATTTCCCACCCTGATCGTGGTTTTAATGAGTTTAGGAATCATCAATACATGGTGGGATTGGCGGATGATTAAACCGAACCAATCTTCCGTGTGAGCGTACCGAGCTGAAGGCAGCAGGAGGGGTTTCATTATGAAAGTAATTTTGCGGGATGATGTAAAAGATTTAGGCCGGGCCGGTGATACGGTTTCGGTGGCTGAAGGATATGGGCGCAACTATTTATTGCCGAAAAAACTGGCCGTGGTGGCCAATTCCCCCAACCTGAAGCGCCTGGCGCAGGAAGTAACCGGTAAAAAAGGACGTGAACGCCGCGTGCAGCGCGACGCGCAATATTTGGCGGACAAGATGGCGGCGCAGCCCGTGGTCATCTCGACCAATGTGGGCGAAGGCGGAAAATTGTTCGGGTCGGTTACGTCGGCGGATATTGAACAAGCCTTGGCCCAGCTGCACTTTGAGGTGGACAAGCGCAAAATTGAGCTGGAAGAGCCGATAAAAGCGGTGGGTACTTATACCGTGGCCGTCAAGGTTCACGCGGATATTACGGCTCAGCTGACAGTCTTGGTTCAAGACAAAAATCCCGCCGCGCCCGTCAAACCGGAAAACACCAAAACGGAAAAATAAGGTTCGCAGATGCCGCCTTAACGGTGGACATCCAATGAACTTTTTGCGATCATGATCCCCGGGGGTTTCATCCCAAACAGATGAAATCCCCCGGGGATCATGATTTGAGAACCGTTCGGACATTTTCGGAAGAGGCGGACAATGCAAACCTCCAATCCCCCGGCCACGGGGTCAACTAAAATTCCACCGCAAAATTTAGAAGCCGAACGCTCGACGCTGGGCTCCATGCTCCTGGACCGCGATGCCATCGGGCATGTGTTTGAAATCCTGACCGATGAGGCGTTTTATTCCGAGGCCCACCGGCGCATTTTTCGCGCCATTCTGGATCTTTACGACCGCAACGAACCCGTTGATTATATTACCCTGACGGATTTGCTCACGCGCTGGGGTGATATTGACAAGGCCGGCGGGGCCGCTTACCTTACGCAATTAACCGACAGCGTGCCCACGGCGGCGCACGCCGAGCATTATGCCCGGATCGTTAAAGAAAAATTCATTTTGCGGAATTTAATCCGCGTTTCCACGGATGTGGTGTCGCGCTGCTATACGGCCGAGGAAGACGCCGACCGTTTGCTGGATGAGGCGGAACGCTCCATTTTTGACTTGTCGCAGAATCGCCAGCGCGGAGCGGTGCTTAAAGTCAAAGACATCATCCACGATGCCATGGAAATGGTGGAAAATCTTTCCAAACATGAAACCCACATCACCGGTATTCCTACGGGGTACACGGAATTGGATGAAAAGACCTCGGGCTTGCAACCCGGGGAATTGATCGTCTTGGCCGCCCGGCCTTCCATGGGAAAAACCGCGTTGTGCTTGAACTTGGCGTCCAATGCCGCCTTGCTGGGAAAAACTCCTGTGGCCATTTTCTCTTTGGAAATGAGCGCCGGATCCCTGGTCACGCGCATGTTGTGTTCCGAAGCCCGGGTGGATCTTCAGGCGGTTCGTACCGGGCGCCTGGGCGAGGGAAGTTTGGTGCATTTGTCCATGGCCGCCGGCAGGTTATTTGATGCGGATATTTTTATTGATGATTCGCCCAGCCTCAATATTTTGGAATTGCGCTCCAAAGCGCGCCGCTTGAAAGCCGAGCATAATATCGGCCTGGTGGTTGTGGATTATATTCAAATGATGCAGGGCGTGGGCAAGCAGGAAAACCGGCAACAGGAAATTTCCACCATTTCACGCTCGTTTAAAGCCCTGGCCAAAGAACTTAAAGCTCCGGTTTTGGTATTATCACAGTTGTCACGCGCCCCTGAAGCGCGCGGTGACCGGCGGCCTCAGCTTTCGGATTTGCGTGAATCCGGGGCCATTGAACAAGATGCGGACGTGGTTATGTTCATTTACCGCGAGGCGTATTATGAAAAAGATAAACGTGATGATCGCACAGCCGAATTGATTATTGCCAAACAACGTAATGGCCCCACAGGCACCATCAACCTTATTTTTAATCAGCAATATACCCGTTTTGACAATTTATCGACGACCCGCATGCCGGGAGGCATGCCATGAGTTTTGTCCCCCAAGGCCGGCCAACCTGGGCGGAAGTGGACTTGTCCGCTTTGCAATGGAATTTTCGGCAAGTGCGCCGCTTGATCGGGCCGGCGGTTAAATGCATGGCCGTGGTCAAGGCCAATGCGTACGGCCATGGCGCGGTGGCCTGCAGCCGGGCTTTGGTGCGCGCCGGCGCCGATGTCTTGGGAGTGGCCACGGTGGAAGAGGGCGCGGAGTTGCGCGCAGCGGGAATTAAAGTCCCGGTGGTGGTTCTGGGCATAACCCAGCCCGGGGAAGCACAAGCCATTTTGGATCAGCGGCTTCAAATCACAGTAACCTCGTGGGCGCAAATTGGTGCTTTATTAAAATTGGCACGCGTTCGGAATATACGTGTGTCTTTGCATGTGAAAGTGGATACGGGCATGGGGCGCATCGGGGTGTCGGCTGAACTGGCAGGCGAGTTAATTCATAAAATCCAAAAATGTCCCGAGGCCCGGCTCACCGGGGTTTTTACTCATTTTGCCCATGCCGGCGGGGATACCCAATGGGTGAAATTGCAGATGTCCCGTTTGCGTTCAGTAACGCAGCAGTTGGACTCCGGGGTGTTGGTGCATGCGGCCAATTCCGCGGCCGTGATTCAATCGCCTGAAACCCATGCGCACATGGTTCGGCCCGGGTTGATGCTTTACGGTTTATATCCGGGCCCGCAGTTGAAAAACCGCGTGCAATTAAAACCCATATTAAGCTGGAAAACTAAAATTGTTGAATTGAAAAAATCCGCCCCCGGAACCGGATTGTCATACGGGCATACATTTGTAACCCGCAGGACCTCCCGGATCGCGACTCTGCCCGTGGGGTATGCCGATGGCTTTTCGCGCGCATTGTCAAATCGCGGCCGGGTTCTGATCCGGGGGCAACAGTGCCCGGTGGTTGGGCGCGTGTGCATGGACATGTGCCTGGTGGATGTGACACGTGTTCAGCGCGCCCGCGTGGGGGACGAAGCAGTGCTGATCGGCAAACAAGGCCAGGCAGAATTGCCGGCCGAGGATATGGCCAAGCAACTGCACACCATTACCTACGAAGTGGCGTGCACGATCGGCGCGCGTGTTCCGCGTTTCCAGGCGGGAGGCATGGCATGATTGTAAACACCTGGTGGGTTTCGCTCGTCAATCGTTTTTCCTCGCCCGTTTTAAACACCTTTGAGGAAATCGGCAAGATTTTTATTTTGCTCGGACAAATTTGCCTTGGTATTCTTAAACTCCTGCGCCAACCAAAAAAATTCAAAAAATTTTATTATCCCTTGATCATGGAACAGATGGTCAACATGGGTGTGAATTCCATTCCCGTGGTTATTACCACGGCCTTGTTTACGGGCATGGTATTGGCCGTGCAAACCGGTGTGACCATGGAAGCTAAATTGCAGGGGGCTTCAATCTTTGTGGGCAGTATCGTGAACTTGGCTTTGATTCGCGAACTGGGGCCGGTATTAAGCGGTTTATTGGTTACCGCCCGCGTGGGTTCCGCGATGGCTGCGGAAATCGGAACCATGAAAATCACCGAGCAAGTGGACGCGTTGAGAACCCTGGCGACCAATCCCATCGAATACCTGGCGATCCCGCGGTTTGTATCCATCGTGGTGATGATGCCCATGCTGGCCATTATGGCTGACGTGTTGGGATCCTTGGGCGGTTGGATGGTGGCGACTGTCTACCTGGGGGTCAATTCGCATGTGTATTGGTATGGCGCCCAGGTGACGGTGCACATGTATGATGTTTTTACCGGGCTGGCTAAAAGTTTGGTCTTTGGAATAATCTTGTGTATTTTTGCACTTCACCGCGGATTTGCCACGTTTGGCGGAGCTGAAGGCGTAGGCCGCGCTACTACCGGTGCGGTGGTGAATGCTTCCATTACTTTATTGATCGTAGATTATTTTTTAACTCAATTTTTTGCATTGTTTTAAGGAGTTTTATGCTTCGTCTGGAAGATTTGCACAAACAATTCGGCGCCAATTTGGTTCTCCGGGGCGTGGACCTGGAAATTAAAAAAGGCGAAACCATGGTCATCATTGGACGCTCAGGCGAAGGTAAAAGCGTTTTATTGAAATGCATTGTAAACTTGATAGAACCGGATCAAGGCAAAGTGTGGTTGGATGGCCGGGACATGCTGCAATTGGACGGCAAAGGGAGGGATCATTTGCGCCGGCGTTTCGGGTTTTTATTTCAGGGCGCAGCGCTTTTCGATTCCTTGACTGTAGAGGAAAACGTCAGTTTCGGATTACGGCGTTTGACCGATTATTCCGAAGCCCGTATCCGGGAGATCGTGAAGGAGAAATTGGCCATGGTGGGGTTAAAGGACATTGAACGGCAAAAGCCGGCGGAACTTTCCGGCGGCATGAAAAAACGCGTGGGTTTGGCGCGGGCCATTGCCATGAATCCGGAGGTTATTTTATACGACGAACCGACCACGGGCCTGGACCCGATCATGGCCGATGCCATCAATGACTTGATTCTGCAGATGCAGAAAAAGTTGTCCGTGACATCCATCGCGGTTACGCACGACATGACCAGTGCCTATAAAATCGGAGACCGGATAGCCATGCTGCACGAGGGGCGGATTGTCGATGTCGGAACGCCCGCGAATTTTAAACGATCCAAGAATGCGTTGGTACATCAATTCATAACCGGATCGGCTCATGGGCCGATCTCATTGGTTTAGGAGGAGTCCCATGGAACGAAAACGGGATGGGAGTTTAAGTTTGGAAGTGAAAGTAGGCATCACGGCCGCCGTGGCTTTGGTATTTCTAGGCATGATCATCATGACCGTGGAAAAGTTTCACTTTGGACAAAAGGGGTACCCAATCATCGTATCCTTTGATTTTGTGGATGCCTTGAATCCGCAGGCCGATGTAGTCATCGGCGGCGGTGTGAAAATCGGACGGGTGGATTCGATCACCACCCAAGGGGAAAAGATCAATCTCCGGATTTTGATCAACGACAGCGTGAAGCTCCCCAGTGATGCGAAGTTTCAAATTCTTTCCAAAGGCATGATGGGCGATAAATACGTAAACGTTATTCCCCAGACTACGTCGCAGGAATTTTTAAAACCCGGAGCCAGAGTTGAAGGCGTGGAACCCAGTAATATTGATAAAACGTTTCAACGATTTGGACAATTGGCGGATTCGGTTCGTGTCCTTATCGGTGATCCGGAAATGAAAACTTCGATCATTGATCTGCTGAAAAATGTAAGCAAACTTTCAAAACGGATCGACCGCATGGCGCAGCAAAATGAGCAGAATATCAATGACTCTTTGCGCGATTTATCCGCCGCGTCTAAAGATATCCGGCAGTTTTCCCGGGATTTGAAGGAAATTACCCAGGGCCTAAAAACGATTTTGGCCACGGAGAATCAGGAAAATATTAATTCCACATTAAGGAATTTAAAAACCACCAGTGAACGCCTGGATAAAACTTTAGTGAAAATTGAAGCCGGCCAGGGCACCCTGGGTGAGCTGATCGAGGATAAAGAGATGGCCGAAGATCTGAAAAAATTAATTAAGGATCTTAAGAATAATCCTTGGAAGTTGCTTTGGAAAAAGTGAAGCACCCTGGTCACCTTCGCAACTGTCTGTGGCATAATAACCGAGTTTTCGGATGTCTTTTATGAAACGATGAATAAAGGAATGTGTTATGCAGCACATTGAGAAAAAAAGCCGGAAGTTCATAAGCGTAATATTCATCTTTTCATTATTTATACTTATATTTGGATTGTATGTATACCCTTTAGGCGATCCGGATGTATTTATTCACCTCCGTGACGGGAGATATTATGCGGAGCATGGTCTTCATGCTGCCAATGATCCGTTTGCCTATACCCGAAATCATGAACCAATTGAACGAGTGGAATGGTTGTTCCAGGTGGGTATTTATTCCATTTGGAAAAAAGGCGGATATAATCTGCTTATTTTATTAAAGGCGCTTTTGGTTACTTTGGCCATTGGATTGCTCGGCGTTTTAATCTATCGGCGGTGGAAGAAAATCGAAATAACCGGTTTTATCATCGGCTTGAGCATTATTTTACCACTGAGTATGATCCTGCCGTTGCTGCGTTTTTTTCAAGAAAGACCTTATATCATTACTTACCTTTTTCTTCCCGGCATTTTAATTTTTTTGGATAATTACCTTCAAAAAAGCGTTACGGATGAACGAGCCGCCCGCAAGTGGTTATATGCCATGCCTTTTTTAACGGTTTTGTGGGTAAATTTTCACCCTGGGTTTATCATTGTATTTATTTTTTTAATCGCACAAATTGTTGAGGATGGTTTGCATTATTTAAAGGAAAATGAAAAACTATATAAAAATCGTTTTATAAACCTGAGTTTGGTAACTATCATCGTATTTTTTTGCAGCGCGCTTAATCCTCTGGGTTTTTCAATTTACGCTTTTATTTTCAAAACGGTTTTTACCGATTATTTAAAAATTATTATTGAATGGGCCCCGCCTAAATTATCCAATGCTTGGGGATTTTTTATTATCTTGGGCATTACCTGGTTTTTTCAAATTTTTTTTATTAAGGGATCGAGAATATCTGATCTCATCAAATTAACCGTCTGTTCCTATTTGGCTATAAAATCATATCGCAATATTCCGATTTTCATGATTGCGGCGCTTCCGATTTTAACTGAAAAATTATTCATGGCGAAAGAAAAATATTTCAGAGTTTCTGTAAGTGTGTTGGTTAAAAAATCATTAGTTGTGCTTGCAACAGCCGTAGTTTTATTAACGACGGTTATTTTAAGCATCGATGGGCAAGCCTTTCAACTGGGAGAAGTGAAGACGCTTCATCCTAAAGAAGGTCTGGATTGGCTTGTGAAGAATCAGATAAAAGGGAATATTCTGGCGAATGATTTTTGGGGTGGATTTATCGGTTGGCAGACAAATAATCAAGTTAAAGTATTCATTGATGGACGATTCACTATATATGATAAACAAATATTTACGGACTATATGGATATAATCTATGGGAATAAGGATCGTTGTTTGAATTTATTAAATCAATATCAAATCCAGGTTATTCTGATTCCGCTGGATAGCGATCCCGCTTTTTTTCAGCAGTTGAACTTATCGGGCGATTGGGCGCTGGTTTATTGGGATCACATCTGCATGATATACTTAAAGCGCACGGGAACCAACCGATCAACCATTGCTGGTTGTGAATACAAAATTATTAATCCGCTTGATTTTTCGAAGGTGAATAACAGTAGCCTTTCAAAGGCTTTAGGCGAGGCGGAACGCGCCATTGCCATCGCGCCAAACTCCTATGCTCCGTATTTTTTAAAAAGTCAACTTTTATCGGCTATGGGTGAAAATCAAAAAGCCAAACAAGAAATAGAACAGGCGGGCCCGCTGGCTCCAAAATATTTATTATATATGAATCTCGGTTTAACTGAGATGAAGCTAGGTGATTTTCAGGCTGCTGAAAGGGATTTTCAAATAGTTGTTGATTGCGGCAATACCGTTGAAATGAAATCACAAGCTTATTTTTTCTTGGCGCAAAGTATCAGCCGCGACCCCGTGCGAAGAAAAGAAGCGTTGCGTTATGCGAAAAAAGCATTTGACAACCACCCTGATCCGACTCAAGTAAAAATGATGATTGATGCGTTTGAAAATAATTTGGGGCGATAGTGAAACCGGAAGGACGAATAAACATGCAAACCAAAATTAAAAATATTATTGGATCGTTTTTTGCGGTTTTATTGATTGGCTTTTTTAATAATTCGGCACGCAGTGAATGGACAACAGCAGATATTGGGCAAGGAGCGAATGCAACATCAAACGTCTTTGTCGGTATTGGAAAAAACGATGGAAAGATGAATATTTACAATCAAGGCTCAGGCGGTATTATGTTTGAAACAACTTACTCCGGGCATGATTGGAGCCAAGTAAGCATGCAAGGTGCGGGTGACGGAATAAATAGCATAAGCGCAGGCGCGGGGAGAAATGATGGAGTGCCGAGAGTATATGCCTCATCCGTCATGGGCTATATACATGAATTTAGCAATACCGGGACCGGGTGGGGCTACATTAATTGTGCATCATTGACAATGGATTCTATAATTGGTGTAAGCGTGGGTGCGGGGCGAAATGATGGAGTATTAAGAGTTTACGGCACGCGCCTTAATGGTGGTGTTTATGAGTGCAGTTATTCTGGAAGTTGGATTTATACAGGTATTGGGAGTGGTAATAATTGCGTAACTGTAGGCACTGGTCGAAACGATAGCGTGATGCGTGTGTATTCAGCAAGCAATGATGTCTATGAACTCAATTATTCAGGTGGGTGGAGTCAAACTACCGTTGGGAGTCCTGGGAGTACAGTTTATGGAATTTCTATAGGCGCGGGCCGATGCGATGGAGTTATGAGAATATATGCTGCATGTTGGAATGGCCATATTTATGAATATAGTCGTACAGGAAGCAATTGGACACAAGTAGATATCGGAAGTACGGGGTCGGGAATTACGGCTATAAGCATGGGAGTTGGGCGGAATGATGGGATTGTAAGAATTTATGCGGCCTGCGGTGATGGTCATATTTATGAGTTTAGTTATACAAGCAGCAATTGGACTCATACGGATGTTGGAAGTGCTGCGCAAGGAATGTACGGGGTCAGCATAGGTACCGGGCGGAATGATGGGATAGTAAGAGTATATGGCGGTTCATATACAGGCCGTCTTTATGAATTTAGCTGGACCCCAGAGCCCCCATATATCAGCTCCATGGATCCGCGATATGCTTTAATTTCCGCCCAAAGTAATCTTTCTTTCCTAGGTAAAGATTTGCTCGGCACTAGCGTAATCAAGCTTAAAAACGTTAAAACCAATCAGACCATTTCCGGCTCATCCTTGAATGTCAGCGGCAACAGTCTCACTGCCCAGTTCAGCCTACCTGGTACTGCCGGTCTGTTCGATCTGGTTTTAACCAAAACTGGTATTGACTATACTTTCAAAACCTTTTTTACCCTCCTCGCGCCACAATCCGGCCCAGTGCAGTGGCAGAAGAATGACCTGGGGAAAGCAGGGAATGCCTGCACTGTCGGCAGCATCGTGATCGCGGATGCTAACCGCGACAACGAAGCCGAAGTCTATGTAGCCTACAGTGGCCAGACAATTTCCTGTATTAAAAAAAATAATTCTACCTGGCCGGTCACCAGTTTTCTGGACACGCCGGGAGAGAATTTCCAGCAACTGCTGGCCTTGGATGGTAATCGGGATGGAGAGTGGGAACTCTATGCTGCCAGCGCTAAGCCTCAGATCTACCAGTACCAATGGGGTAAGCCTAGTCCTAGCAGTCCGGTTGGTGCAGGCGGTAGCCTGATGGTCGCTGGGGATGGCAACCACGACGGTGCGCAGGAGATTTACGCAGTCTCGGGTAACACCACGGGCCAGGGACTAGAGCAGTGGAACTATAGCGGGAGCGTCTGGACCAATAGTCAGGTTAAAGCCGTAATCTCCGGGGTTGCCTTTACCAGTTTGCTGGCTGGGGACGTGGATAATGATTCGGCAGATAACTCTATGCCGCCTACCGGGATGCAGCCCATAATACCTATCTTTACCAATTTAAATATAATGGTAGTAGTTGGAACGGAATTAGCGTGACCAACCCCGGCAGTGGCGAAATCAGCAGTTTGGCCTTGGCTGATCTGGACCACAACGGTCAAAATGAGCTCTACGCTGCAAACCAAGACGGCAAGATTTATCAATTAAAATGGACTAATCCAGGGTGGAGCAGTACTCCTATCAACATCGCCAACGTGGTCTGCAACCAAATCGCGGTGTGTGACGGTGATAACGACGGCCAAGATGAAATCTATGGCGCTGGCCAGGATGGGCATGCTTGGCAGTTCCGGCTCAATGGCAGCGCTTGGCAGGTGACCGATGTAGGCAATGCCGGAACTCCTTTAAACGCCATTGCTGTCGGTGACGGCGACAATAATTTCCAGCTTGAGGTATACGCTCTGGGCGCTGACGGGCATGTTTATCAGTTCCAGGCCGCGACACCTCCTACGCCGACCCCCACCCCGGTTCCCACCGCCTCAGTGAATGATTTCAAGGGTAAAATTATTGACGAAAAACATTTTTATGTCTATCCCAACCCCACGCATGGCGTGAATGTGAAGTTTCGGTTTTTTCTGCCCCAAAGCGCGGATGTGAAAATAAAGATTTACACGACCACGGATATGTTTGTTTGGGAAACCGGAGTGAGGAATTATCCCGCGGGATGGAGCGAGTTGACGTGGAATGCTTCGGGCATGGCCAATGGCGTATACTTTTACCTTGGAGAAGCGTGGAATGATAAGGGGCGGGAAAGAGTCGTGAAAAAGCCGGTATTATTAAAATGAGTTTTTTTCTGCGGAGATGGTTTTTAACCAGTTTATTTAACTGTTTAATATTGTGCGTGTCATGTCCGGCATGGTCTGAGGGCAACAATTACGGGACTGGCGAATTTTTTTTCCGCGAAGGCGCTGGGGCCCGCGCCGGCGGTATGGGCGGGGCGTTTGTGGCCGTGGCGGACGATGCCACAGCCGGGTATTGGAATCCGGCCGGATTGTCGCAAATGGACCTGTATATTTATCAAGCCGGATTTCAGTACACATTTTTATCCCGTGATAGGAGCGCGAGTTTAGTAAGCTATGCGTTTTATTGGCCAGGTGCGGGCAATTTTTCCGTAATGTGGATGAATTATTCCATAGGCAATATTGAAGCGCGTGATGAAAACGGCGATCCGCTTAGTCCGATCACCAGCATGGAGAACGCCTTTCACCTAAGTTATGGCCGGAAAATGTATGAGTGGGCCGATGGCTTGAGTTTGGGGCTGAGTTTGAAAATGCTGCACCAGGGTATTGATGGTTATTCGGCCTATGGGCCTGGATTGGATGTCGGCGTTTTATGGCAGCCGGTGATGTATTGGGATCATATGGTAGGCGTGAATGTGCAGAATTTGCTGCAAAGCGTGCGCTGGAATGATTCCGGGATTGTGGATGCTTCACCGGTAAACGTGAAAATCGGCACAGCTTTGAAGTTTTTCCGCTCCCGTGAAGAGCTTTATTTTAACCATCTGATTCAAACCATGGACTTGAATATTTCCGAACATTCCCGCGTAGATTTCCGGACCGGGATTGAGTGCTGGTATACGAAGGACTTAGGCATGCGAGTGGGATACAGTGGCCGGGAAGTCATGGCCGGAGCGTCCTATCGCCCGGAAAATTTTGAAATTGATTATGCGTTTCATTATAGTTTGGGGGAATTGTCCAACAATCAGCACCGGGTTTCGCTGCTGCTGCGTTTCAAATCCGCCCCAGTATCTCCAGCCGAGCGCGTGGGGATGCCGGAACCAAAAGAAATCCTGGAACCGGAAGTCGCCGTACACGAAGATTCCACGCCGCACAACGATGCCAATGCACCTAAAATCGCAGCAAAAGTTTTGGAAATCCAGCGCGTTGGGGGAAAAGCCTATAAAGTTATTTTGAACGTGGGCGCCAACCAAGGGATTAAACGGGGTTACCAAGGTTCGCTGGTGGATGCCGGAGGCCAGACTATGGCGGGGTTTATCATACAGCAAGTTGATCCGAAGCTGTGTTTGGCTGAAATTGCCGGGGTGGCGAAAGATGTGCCGAACGACGCGACGGCCATTATTCGGTTGCCGGTGGGGAAAAAGGATAAATAAAAAAAGCAAAAAGGGTATAACCGTGAAACCTTCGCGTGAGAAAATCGTCTATGTTTGCCAGGAATGCGGCGCGGATTCCCCCAAATGGGCCGGGCAATGTCCGGGCTGCGGAGTTTGGAACCGCATGGTGGAAGAAACACGCCGCCCGGCAACGGTTGCCAAATCCTTTCAAACACCCGCGGCACCGCCGGTGCGCCTGCGCGATGTGGACATTTCGGCGGTCTCGCGCCTGCAAGCGGATTGGAGCGAATGGGACACGGTATTGGGCGGCGGTATAGTTCCCGGATCATTGATATTGGTGGGCGGAGATCCGGGGATTGGAAAATCCACGCTGCTGATGCAAGTGGCTTTTCGTTTGGCGGCCCAAGGCAGAAAAATTCTTTATGTCAGCGGAGAAGAATCCGGCGCGCAAATTAAACTGCGGGCCAACCGTTTAGGGCAACCTCCGGAACAACTCTACCTCTTTTGTGAAACGGATATCGAGGCCGTATTGGATGCGGCCCGCAATTTAAATCCCGACCTGGTCATTGTGGATTCAATCCAGACCTTATCCCGCGCGGAACTTTCCTCGGTCCCGGGTTCGGTGGGACAGGTTCGGGAGTGCGGCGCGGCCCTGATGGGGTTGGCGAAAAATCACGGCCCGGCCGTGGTATTGGTGGGCCATGTCACCAAAGAAGGCGTGCTCGCCGGACCGCGCATTTTAGAGCACATGGTTGACACCGTGGTTTATTTCGAAGGCGACCGGCAATTCGGTTACCGTATGTTGCGTTCGGTGAAAAATCGTTTTGGCGCAACTCACGAAGTGGGCTTTTTTGACATGCGTTCCGATGGGTTGACCCAAATCGGCGATCCGTCGCGATTATTCCTGCAGGACCGCCATATTGGCAGCTCGGGAACAGCCATTGGCGTAAGTTTGGAAGGCACACGGCCGCTCCTGATCGAGATTCAAGCCTTGGTGGCCCAGACCCATTTTGGCCTGCCGCAACGCCGTATATCGGGATTGGACTATAATCGCTCCATATTAATAATGGCGGTATTGGAACGCCGTGCTGGTTTGCCGTTGGGAACGCAAGATGCCTTTGTTTCGGTCGTAGGCGGCATGAGCGTGACTGAGCCGGCCTTGGATTTGACCGTAGCCGTGGCCATGGCGTCGAGTTTTCGGGACATTCCCTTGGATTCGGAAACGGTTTTTTTTGGCGAAATCGGTTTGGGCGGGGAGATCCGCGGCGTAAGCCAACCTGAACGGCGGGTACAAGAAGCACGGCAACTCGGATTCAAGCGGTGCTTGCTGCCGGCCCACAATGCCAAAGTATTGGCGCATATTCAGGACGTGGATTTGGTGGGTGTTGATACGCTGGGCCAAGCTTTGGCACTTTGTTTTCCGGAATTCAAAAAAAGGAATTAAATTATGATCGAAGCCATAGTGGTGGGAGCGGGGCAGGGCAAACGCATGAAAAGTCAGGTGCCGAAGGTGTTTTTGCCGTTGGGACCTTACCCGGTGTTTATGCACTCGGTGCTTACATTGGCGCGGGTGCCGGAAATTGCCGACCTGGTATTGGTGGTGCCGGCAGGCGAAGAAGAATTGTTTAAAACGTTGTGTCAACAGCATGGATGCGAGGAACGTATTCGCGCCATTATTGCGGGCGGGGAGCGGCGTCAGGATTCGGTTACAGCCGGATTTACGCAACTTTCGGCCATGACTTCGGTGGTGCTGATTCACGATGCCGCCCGTCCTTTTGTGTCCGAGGAAATCATTCGCAGGGTGATTCAAGCGACCCGGAAAACGGGTGTGGCCCTGCCCGGGGTTCCGGTGGCCGATACATTGAAGGTTATGGGTGAAGACAACCAGGTGGTTAAAACCATTGCGCGTGATGCCTTGCGTGCCGCGCAGACACCGCAAGGATTTCAAAAAAGTATTTTAGAAAAAGCACTGGCCATGGCAAAAAAAACCGAGTGCACGGTCACGGACGAAGCCACGTTGGCCGAGCAACTGGGCTTCCCGGTTGCCGTTGTCGAAGGGGAAGCGAAAAATTTTAAATTAACCACGCCCTGGGATTATCAAATCGCACAATGGCTGCAAAGGAGCGAGGTTTCACTATGATCCGAGTGGGAATGGGCTATGACATCCACCGTATTGCCAAACATAAAAAATTGCGCCTGGGCGGCGTGTCGTTTCCCGGCGCTGGGTTTGGGTTGGAGGGGCATTCGGATGCGGATGTTTTAATTCACGCCCTCTGCGACGCACTTTTAGGCGCGGCAGGCTTGAGTGATATCGGGGTTTTATTTCCCAATACGTCGGCCCGCCATTTTCAGAGAAACTCCCTTGAATTTTTACAAGCCGTCCGGCACCGATTGAAAAAATTAAAATTCGAAATTATTAATGTTGACTGCACACTCATTGCAGAAGCACCGAAGATTTCTCACCGAGTTCCGCTCATGAAAAAACGCCTGGCCAAGGCTTTAGGCGTGTCGCCTTCCCAAATTGGGGTGAAGGCAACCACCAACGAAGGCATTGGTTTCATTGGCCGAAAAGAAGGAATGGCTGCGATGGCAGTAGCACTGCTGCAGCAAAATTAGACGAAGCTTTTCAATCCCGCTAAAAATTTGCAAGTTCAGGAAAAAACAGACACCCGCCGGAAAACCACTAATTTTAAAGGAAAAAAAGTAACGCCCGAATTTGCGAAATGGAAATCCATGTGCTACACTTAAAGTGGAAATGAAAAAAACGTTTTGATTTTACGTTTTTTGATTCTGGAAGTAAAAAAAGGAGGGAGCGAGTATGAAGAACACTCGCAGTAATCAATATCATCAAGGGATGACGAAGTTCCGGCCGCAGAGCAGTTGGGTGGGGGTGTTGGCATTATTGGGGACGCTGTTGCTATTTATCGGGGTATCCCTGTCCTCGGCGGCCACGCCGGACAATTGGCAGGAGAAGGTGCTGCCGAACATTTTCAAACAACTCAAACAACAAAACAAAGTGGTGAAATCACAAGAAATTATACAAGCCGGAGAGCAATCGAAGGTGATAGTCACGTGTGCCAATGGAGAAGTGCGTGAATACAACAAGCAGGGAAAAATCACGCAAGTAAAAGATTCCAAAGGGAAAGTGACGAAATATACGGACGGGTTGCCGATGGAAGAGCGGGATGCGAGCGGAGCGCTTATATCGAAGACGGAATACAACCGGGAAGGCGGGAAGGTCGTATCGTCGGTCAAGCGAACGCCGTATGAAATAGAGATGAAGATCTTTGACCGCGAGGGGAACATAGCGCAGGTCAACAACAGCCAGGGGATCAAGTTGTACTCCAATTATCAAAAAGACAATGAAAACAAGAGCAAGGGCTACAGCGAAATAGACATGCTGACGAATAAAATGTCGCGGGTGGAATTGAATGACAATGGCGATATAGTGGCGAAAGTGGACGAAAACGGAAACCGGACGACGTTTGAGTACACGCGGGATGCGTTGGGCGAGATTTCGCAAGTGACGGAGCGTGACAATCAGGGGAACGTGACGATCAAGAAAATGAAAGACGGACAGTTGCAGGAAACGATCAAGAACGGAAATTCGACGAAGGTGGAGAACAAAGTAAATTCGCAGGGGAAGGTGCAGGAGACGGTAGAAACCTCGACGTTGAAAACGGACCGGGGGACGTTGTTGGAAAAGGTGTTCAAACAATTCGACCAAAACGGGCGATTGTTGTTTATGCGGGACAAAGACGGAGAGCATCAATATTCATATGTATTGGGAGAAGGCGGCCGGATGGTCTCGAAGCGCGAGCGGGTAACGCCGCCCAAGGGATCAAGGGAGAAGCCCAAAGAGACGACGACGTATTATGATTTGGCCGGGAGAGTTAAGGGTACGGAGGAAAACGGAAAACGTACGGACATCAATTATACGCTGGATGCCAATGGGAACATTATGGCGGCGCAGGAAGAAAGCAATGAAAAAGTAAACGGCCGCGCGGTGAAGCAGAAGACGAATAAGAAATATGACGGCAAAGGGCATGTGAAGGAACAAACGGACACGCTGGGGCGCACGTCGAAGTTTGAATACGACGGCAAAGGGAACCGGACGCGGACGGAAAGCGAAGAGATGACGACGCAGTATTTTTACGACAAGAATAATAATATGAAAATGACGATCACGACGGATTATAAGAGCACGACGTATTCATTTTATAACACCGAGACGAAGTTGTGCGAATCGAAGGTAAAAGTATACAACAGCGGATTTGTGGAATTGACGCAGTACGGGAACAATGCCGACGGAGTGCGGGCGTCGTTTACGCTGGAAGCGTTGGGAGTAAAGAATACGATTTATCACGACAAACAGGGGGAACAGCCGCAGCGGGTAATTTCGACGAAGTTCAATGGTAAACAGACGATTACGGATTACGTGTACAGCGGCGATTCGATGATATCGAGCAAGGAGACAGGTCCGCTGGGAACGACGGAGACCAGGTATAACGTATTTGGAAAGCCTGAAGGATCGCACCGGGTGGATCAATTTGGCCGGGAATATGAGACGGGATTTGAGTATGATGCCAAAGGAAAAACCATTAAGTCGACGCAGACGGATAAAAAAGGGACAACGCAGACGTTTATGAACGTGAATGAGGAAGCGGATTATATAGTGAGGACGAACACGATAGGGTTTCCGCGGTATTCGATGGATAAGAGGAAATACACGCGGGGGATTCTAACGGGTGGAGAAACGACGGATGTAAAAGGGACGACATTTTCCAAGTTTAATCCGATCACGGGGTTGACTGAAGAGACGCACCGCGTCAGTAAACATGGGTTTCCGCGGGAAAACTGGGTAACGAACAAATACGACATAGGCGGAGATTTGTTATCGAGCATGCAGCGTGACAACCGCGGGGTGACGAAGAATGATTTTGACGGTGACGGGCAGATGACGCACAGCCTGAGGATAGACCGTCACGGTTTCCCGCGGGAGAAGGAATCGGAGTATTTCTATGAAAAAGGCGAGATGATCAAGAGCACGACGAAGACGGACCGGGATTCAAGTTTGAGCAATTATGATGTGGATGGGTTGGTGCATGACACGACGCGGACGCGGGAATTTGGCTATCCGCGCAAGGAGTACACGACATTTAAATACAACAACATAGGATCGATGACGAGCAGCGACGAGCAGGACATCAACGGGACGTCGCATTCGGAATACAATGAGGATGAATTGACGGCAGTGTCGATGCGGAATAATTATTATGGGCATGCGCGGCTGCAAACGACGACGTTTTCGTATGACAACGACGGTTACATGACGTTCAGCAAAGAGAAGGATTTGCGGGGCATCACGGTGACGCGGTACGACATCGACAGTTTGGCTACGACGTCTATTCGTTACGACCAGTATGGAATATTATACAGCCGGGATTCATTGACGAACAACGAGTATGATGACAATGGATTTTTGAACAAGAGCAAGACGCGTAATATATATGGAGATTCGGAACGGCAGGTGGACAAGGACGGATTGACGAGGAAATCGCTGCAGAACGATCATTTTGGATTGATGGGCGGGCGGTTAAAAATGACGGATGATTTTAAATACGACGACAAGGGCCGGATGCAGACCAACATGGAGAAAGATGCGTTGGGAGCCACGGCCAGCAAATTTGACATACACGGAGATGCGATCGAATCGACGCGTTACGGGAATTACGGGTTGCTGGCGTCGCGGGAATCGCTCACGAAATCTACGTTCCATCCGGACACAGGCATGACCACGAGCCGGGTGTCGACCAATAATTACGGCAAGAACGAAAGTTTTGATTTTGATTCGGTGTTTGGGATTGAGAGTCGGCAAATTTCGACGAACAATTACGGAGTGAAAGGCGCGCGTGTAACCACGAGCCAATTGACGCTGGATACGCGGCATGGCCTGACGCGTCATTCGGTGGTTAAGAATATATTGGGCGTGACCGAGACCATGTACGATACGGAGAAATCCGAAGGCACGTACGGCCTTTCGGTATTCAGCTTGGCGCATAATAACTACGGGATAGGCGCGAGCCGTGTAACGAGCACGGATATAGAGGCGAGCGAGTATCACGGATTAAATAAAAAGACCACGTCGAAAAATGCATACGGCCTTACGGTGACGTATTTTGACACGGTGGAAAAGGCGGCATGGTCGGACAGCACATACGGCATGGCGGTACGGTCGGTGTCGCAAAACAAGTTTGGACTGGGATATTCGCGCGACACGGTAACCACGACCATGGATGCGGATCCTGTGACGGGGTTGAATAAATTAACGTTTGCGAAGAATAAATACGGGAATACCACGACGTATTATGACACGCAGGAAAAAGCGAAGTGGAGCGACGGAACGTACGGCATGGTGGTGCGCTCGGTGGCCAACAATAATTACGGCATCGGGAAAGCGCGAGAAACGGAGTCGAAAACGACGGATGCGGACGTAACAACGGGGTTGAACAAGGAAACGTTTGCGCATAACGGGTATGGAACGACGACCACGTATTTTGACACAGTGGAAAAAGCGCCGTGGAGCGACGGGACGTACGGGATGGCGGTCAGGAGCGTGGCGGTAAATAATTACGGCATAGAAAATGCGCGCAATACCACCACGAAGACGGTGGATGCGGACACGCATACGGGATTGAACAAACAGACATTTGCCGACAACGCCTATGGAACGACGACGTCGTATTTTGACAATGTGGAAAAGCCGCTGTGGTCGGATGGGACGTACGGTATGGCGGCGCGATCCATATCCAATAACAATTACGGAATCGGGGATGCGCGGAACACGGAAACCAGGACCGAGGACGCGAATGTGGATAATGGTTTGAATAAAAAGACCATGGCCAAAAACAAATACGGACAGACTACCACGTACTTTGACGCGGGCGAAAGTGTTTCCTGGAGCGACGGGACGTACGGCATGGGAGTCAGAACCATTGCCATCAATAATTTCGGCATAGGTCATGCGCGCACGACCGAGACGAACACGGTGGATGCGGATACGCAGACGGGGTTGAATAAACAGACGTTTGGTAAAAATAAATACGGCACGACGGTGACGTATTTTGACACAGTGGAAAAAGCCGCGTGGAGCGACGGGACGCACGGCATGGCGGTGCGCACGCTGGCGGCGAATAATTTTGGCATCGGGAACGCGCGCAATACGGAGACGCTCACCCTGGATGCGGACGTCAAGAGCGGGTTGAATAAAAACACCAAGGCCACGAATGCGTATGGCACGACGGTGACGTATTTTGACACGGTGGAGAAAGCGCCGTGGACGGATGGAAGCTACGGCATGGCGGTGCGTACGGTGTCGGCCAACAATTATGGCATCGGGGATGCGCGGAACACGGAAACCAAGACCGTGGATGCTGACAATCAAACGGGATTGAACAAGCAAACATTTGCGAAAAACACGTACGGCACGACCACCTCGTACTTTGATACATTGGAACTTCCATCCTGGAGCGACGGGACGTACGGGATGGCAGTGCGGACGGTGGCGGTGAATAATTTCGGCATCGGGAACGCGCGAAACACGGAGACCAAGACGGCGGCGGCGGATACGCAGACGGGGCTGAACAAGCAGACGTTCGCGAAGAATGCGTACGGCACGACGACGACGTATTTTGATACCCAGGAATCAATTTCCTGGAGCGACGGAACGTACGGCATGGCGGTCAGGACCGTGGCGGTGAACAATTATGGAATCGGCAAAGCGCGGAATACGGAGACCAAGACCACGGAAGCAGATACGAAGACGGGGTTGAACAAGCAGACGTTCGCGAAGAATGCGTACGGTACGACGGCCACGTATTTTGATACGCAGGAAAAGCCTTCCTGGAGCGACGGGACGTACGGGATGGCGGTCAGGACCGTGGCCGTGAACAATTATGGCCTGGGTCATGCGCGGAATACGGAAACGAAGACGCAAGAAGCGGATACGCAGACGGGGTTGAATAAACTGACGTATGCCAAAAATCTTTATGGTTCGACGTTCACGTATTTTGACACAACGGAAAAAACCACCTGGAGCGACGGAACGTACGGCATGGCGGCGCGCACGTATGCGCTGAACAATTACGGCATCGGCAAAGCGCGCAATACGGAGACGAAAACCGAGGATGCGGATACGCAGACGGGTTTGAATAAGCGGACGTTTGCCAACAACGGATACGGCAGCACGACCACGTATTTTGACAATGTGGAAAGCGCAACGTGGAGCGACGGGACGTACGGCCTGGCGGTGCGCACGGTGGCGAACAATAATTTCGGCATCGGCAATGCGCGGAATACGGAGACGAAAACCGAGGATGCGGATACGCAGACGGGGTTGAATAAACGGACATTCGCGAAGAATCTCTATGGAACCACGCTGAGCTATTTTGATGCGGCGGAAACGGTTTCCTGGAGCGACGGGACGTACGGCCTGGCGGTGCGCACGCTGGCGAACAACAATTACGGCATCGGCAAGGCGCGCAGCACGGAAACCAAAACCACCAGCGCGGATGTGCAAACGGGATTGAACAAACAAACATTTGCCAAGAACGGATACGGGCAGACGACCACGTATTTCGACACCCAGGAGACGGCCGCGTGGAGCGACGGGACGTACGGCATGGCGGTGAGGACCGTGTCGGTGAATAATTACGGCATCGGCAAGGCGCGCCAGACGGAGACTAAGACCGAAGACGCGGATACGCAGACGGGCTTGAACAAGCGTACGTTTGCCAAGAACGGATACGGGCAGACGGCTACGTATTTTGACAATGTTGAAGGCGCGTCGTGGAGCAATGGGACATACGGGATGGCGGTCAAGACCGCGTCGGTGAACAATTACGGCATTGGCAAGGCGCGCAACACCACGTCCATTACCGAAGATGCGGATGTGAAAACCGGGTTGAATAAACGGACGGTTGCAACCAATGGATACGGCAAGACCACGAGTTATTTTGACAATGTGGAAAGCGCGCCGTGGAGCGACGGCACGTACGGCATGGCGGTGCGCACGGTTTCGGAAAACAATTACGGCATTGGAATGGCGCGCAGCACGACCAGCAAGACGTTGGATGCCGATACCCAAACCGGGCTCAACAAAAAGACCGAAGCCAAAAATGGATACGGCACGACCACCTCGTATTTTGACAATATTGAAAGCGCGCCGTGGAGCGACGGGACGTACGGCATGGCGGTGCGGAGCGTGGCCGTGAATAATTACGGCATCGGCAAAGCGCGCACTACGGAGACCAAGACTGAAGATGCGGATAACCAGACGGGCTTGAACAAGCGCACGGTAGCCGTCAACGGCTATGGCAAAACCACGACCTATTTTGATACAGCGGAAACGGCTGCCTGGAGCGACGGGACGTATGGCATGGCGGTGCGGAGCGTGTCGGTGAATAATTACGGCATCGGCAAGGCCCGCACAACCGAAACCAAGACGGAATCCGCCGATACCCAAACCGGCATGAACAAGCGCACGGTGGCCACCAATGGCTACGGCAAGACCACAACGTATTTTGACACACTGGAAAGCGCGTCCTGGAGCGATGGGACGTACGGCATGGCGGTTCGCAGTGTGGCGGAAAACAACTACGGCATTGGCAAAGCCCGGGTTACCACCACCAAAACTTTGGAAGCCGATACCCAGACGGGATTGAACAAAAAAACCGAAGGCAGCAACGGCTACGGCACGACCACCTCGTATTTTGATACGTATGAACATGTGTCCTGGAGCGACGGTACGTACGGGATGGCAGTGCGCACCATTGCGGAGAACAACTACGGCATTGGCAAATCACGGCATACGGAAACAAAGACCGAAGACGCGGATACGCAGACCGGGTTGAACAAACGCACGGTTGGGGTCAATGCGTACGGCAAGACCACCAGTTATTTTGATACGGCGGAAAGTGTTCCCTGGAGCGATGGTACGTACGGCATGACGGTGCGTACGGTTTCGGAAAACAACTACGGTATCGGCAAAGCGCGCAAAACCACCACCAAGACCGATGAAGCGGATACGCAGACCGGGTTGAACAAGCAGACCACGTCCGCCAATGATTACAGCACCACCACCACATATTTTGACACGAAAGAAGCGATATCCTGGAGCGACGGAACGTACGGCATGTCAGTGCGCAGCGTATCAACCAACAAGTACGGTATTGGGAAAACGCGCAGCACCACCACGAAGACTTTGGACGCGGACGTGCAGACCGGGTTGAATAAAAAGACGGAAGCGCAGAACGCGTATGGGACAACGACGACCTATTTCGACACAGTGGAAAGCGCTTCCTGGAGCAACGGCACCTACGGCATCGGAGTGCGCAGCGTGGCGGTCAACAATTACGGACTTGGCGGAACGCGCAAAACCACCACCAAGACTTTGGACGCGGATGTACAAACCGGGCTGAATAAAAAGACCGAAGGCACCAATGACTACGGCAAGACTACTTCGTATTTTGATACGGTCGAAGGCGCATCGTGGACCAACGGCACCTACGGCATGGTGGTGCGCAGCGTATCGGCCAATAATTACGGAATTGGGAAGTCCCGCAATACCACGACCAAAACAATTTCCGCCGACACCGCGACCGGATTAAACCGGCAGACGGAAGCAACCAACACCTACGGCACGACCACTTCCTATTTTGATACCATGCAAAGCGCATCCTGGAGCGACGGCACGTACGGCATGGTCGCAAAGTCGTTTACCACCAGCAATTACGGCGTGCTTTATGCGCGCGCGACCACGTCCACGACCTTGGAAGCGGATACCAACACGGGCATGAACAAGAAAACCGAGGCGGTCAGCAACTTCGGCAAGACGACCACGTATTTTGACACCACCGAAAGCGCAACCTGGAGCGACGGGACGTACGGCATGGCGGTTCGTTCCGTGGCTGAGAACAAATATGGTATCGGCAAGGCCCGCAATACGACCACCAAGACCTTATCGGCGGATACGAAGACCGGGTTGAATAAAAAGACCGAAGCCACCAATGCCTATGGCAAAACGACGACTTACTTTGACACCCTTGAGAGTGCATCCTGGAGCGACGGCACCTATGGCATGGCAGTGCGGATGTATTCTGAAAGCAACTACGGCATTAAAAACGGCCGTACTACGACCACCAAGACTTTGAGCGCGGATGTTCAGACCGGATTGAATAAAAAGACCGAGGCTTCCAATGCTTACGGAACCACAACCACGTATTTCGACACCCTGGAAGGCGCGGATTGGAGCGACGGGACAACGGGCATGGCAGTGCGCTCGGTGGCGGTGAATAAATTCGGAGTTGAATATGCCCGCAACACCACCACAAGAACCAAGGATGCGGATACCCGCACGGGATTAAACCGCCGGACGGAATCGTCCAACACGTACAGCGATACGGTCACGTATTACGACACCATGGAAAGCGCAACCTGGAGCAACGGCACGTACGGCATGGCCGTGACGACCGTGTCGACCAACAAGTATGGCTTGGGATACACGCGGGATAATGTTTCGGTAACCGAGGATGCGGATACGCAGACCGGCTTGAACAAACGGACCAAGGCCGTGAATAAATTCGGCACCACCTGGACGTATTACGACACGGTGGAAAGCACAACCTGGAGCAACGGCACGTACGGCATGGCGGCCAAAACAGTTTCGCAGAATGTTTATGGCATAGGCGCGGCCAAGAATTCAACCAGCAAGACGCTGGATGCGGATGTAAACACCGGGATGAACAAAAAAAACCAGTCCACCAACGCCTATGGAACCACCACCACATATTTTGGCACGGACTCGCATGGACTCCAGAACGCCACCCTGGCAGCCAATAATTACGGGACACCCAATGAACGGCATGTCTACACCACGTTTGTCATGGATGTCAATACGGGCATGAATAAAACCTCGCACGCCGAGTCAGGCAGGGCAGGCACCGGCGGCAATTATGTTTCGGATGTTTCGCGGTATGTGGACACGGAGTTTGACGCCAACACTGGGGGAACCTACGGATACGCGAAGAAGGTTACCTCGCGTTCAGTGCGCGGTCCGAACTGGGGCAAGACCAACGTAACGAACAATGATACGGTCAATACGGACACGGGCATGACCGTGCACAGCACCGCGGACAGCATGTCCAATGATTTGGCGCATAAGTTATCGCATACTGAAAATTATTTGTTTGATCCTTCGACCGGAACTTGCCTGCGCAGCCGGACTGAAAATACCTATGGCACGAAAGCTACCAAGAAAGTTGAAAATGTCTACACCCCGAATGATTACACGGGCTTGAACAAGTCATCGTACAGCCTGACCGGCGAGCCCGGGCACTATTATTCGCAAACCTGGACCGACTATAAAGATACCACCACGGGCTTCCAGAAAGATTCATTGGTCCAGCTGAATTCGGGGATTTGCTACGGATACGCGGAATATACGCGCAATGACTATACTGTGAATGATTACGGCATTACCACAAAAACCATAGCTGAAAATTTGAACGGCATTACCTACAACTACAACAATGCCCAGGGCTTGTCCACGGGCAGCGATTACTATGGCAATTACGGGGCGGCTTGGTGGACGCATACGGATTCAACAGCGGATGTGAACACGGGCATTGTTGCAAGCTCCACGGCGGACACGTACTCGCGTGCGGGAGGACACCAGAAAATATCCAGCACCGTGACCACGTTCAATGCAGACGGGTTGGCAACCAAGGTTGTTACCACGAATACAACGGGTGCAAGTTTAGCCAAGGTCAACACCACGTATCAAATTGATTATGATGAATGGGGTTTCAAAACCAAGTCGTATTCCAGCAGCGGCATGGGTTCGAGTTGGTCGACGTTTGATCTCAAGGGAACCTCGCAACACACGCATTCGGACAGCAATTACGGCCCGCACAACAGCGCCTCAAGCGAGACCTATTCCACGGAGATTAATGGCAACAACGGTTTGCCGATGAGGAGTTTCAATGAAAACGGCATGAACTGGTCCAATACCGAGATGGATTCCATGGGCCGCACCAACTATGTGCAGAAACACAACAAGTTTTATGCGTCCGTTGGCTTGAACACGGGCATGATTGATTCGGAGAGCTGGACCAATGAGTTCAGCTACACGGGCAATCCCAAGGAAACTTATGAAGCCAACAGCATCAGCGATGTGTGGACCTATATGGATGATAATGCTTTTGCCACGAGTACCCACACGAAAAACTTGTACGGGTTGGCGGGGGATGAGAATTATTGGACCACGCTGTGGGCGGATTCGAGCACGGGGATGACTTCAGAAAGTTATAGTGGCAAATATACCGGCGACTATTCCTATTCTTATTATTCAGCAGGTGATTATCGCGATCATGGCGTGGTTTCCTCCAGCTATAATTACAGCGCCGGGGATAATGGCAACCCCTCATCGGTCATGCATACGTATAACACGTCATTCAATCACGATACGGGCATGGTAACCGGTTCCTATTCGACCCGGGACAACCAGGGAGGTACAGCGAATTATCGTTCCTACAACAGCAATTTTAATTCGGTGGGTCAAGCCAGGAATACACGTACTACGTGGAGCCAAAAAGAGGGTAAGGATTGGAAGGGCAAATCCCAGGATACCTACCACGAATACTGGTCCGACAACGGCTTGCCTGCCAAGGATGTCATTACCGGGGAGGATGCCAAAACCAAGTGGTATGACCATGATGGGTACGAAGCCGGAGAATCGGCGCATAATGCCGTGGCACCCGCCGGATATCAAGACTCCTCTACCAAATTTGACAAGGGTGATCAGGGAGGCGATCCCGTATCCAGCACCACGACCTTTGGCTCAGCCAGTAGTCCGATTCAAACCGAAGTGAATACTGGTTTTGCGGTGGTTGTGGGTCAGCATAATGAACGCATTTACAACCCGCGGCATAAGGAAGTGACGTACGCCCAAGGTGTTTATATCAAGCATGCCAGAATTGATTTTCATATGATTGATTCCTTGGGAGTTCCGGATGGCGCGACTGTCACGGACGATAAGGGAACGGAAATTTGGGTCATGGGCGGAAGTTATAAAAACTCCGGAATGATTTCCCGCGACCGCACCAACACCGGGGGCGGTAAAATCCGTTGGGAGTATACGGACAGCCCGAGCGGAGACTACCATCAGGCGGCAAATATTACCTACACGAATTATATGGGCATTCACAATGGAACCGGTACGGAAACCTATACCTCGGCGGGTATTTTGAATCACCAGGTATTGAACAGCACGGATGTTTATACGGAAACACTGGATTATACCAACGACGGAACCTTTATCAATGGAGCGGTGGGAACACGCGAAGACGGGATGGCGGTGTCCTATACATTCACGGGCATGGGTGACATCGAGTCATCCAGCGATGATAAGGGCATCACCACCTGGGAACCGTCCACGCATTTGCGCACGCAGACCACGGGCGGATTCGGAACATTCAACTATACCTATTCGGGCGATGCCTTGGTATCGATTCAGGGCACTTCGGCCAAAGACGGCACCATGACGTATGATAAATATTGGAACATGTCGGCGTGGATCGATAAATCCGGCGTTTCCCATACATACACGGGAACTGCCACCAATAAAAAATATTGGACCGCGGCCACTGAAACGTTTACGGATAAAAATGGCGCCAAGTGGACCGGCGAGGTTACCTATGATACGTATGGATTCTATTTAAAGGAAGAAGTTTTGAAATCAACCCGCGCCAAGGTGGATACGGCCGGGGCCGGCAACTTGGTGGCCATGAACCAGGCCAATGCCCTTAATTTCATTAAGACGGCCGTAATTGCACATCATACTGAGAACGAAACCTGGACGTATCATTCTCAGAGCGACACGCGTAATCAGAAAATCCTGGGAACATTGAAATCCGAGAGCCTAACCGCGTCCAATTTGAATAACTATGCGGATGTGGAAATCACCGTCAATGAAGATGGAACAGCCACGGCCATATTCTCCAATATGGAATTTACAGCCAAGAAATATAACAAAACGAACCGGTATAAACCGGTGGTTACGAGTTCCAATAATGTGAGCAATACCACCACGCCGCCGCCCGGAGCCACCTACAGCTTCAGTTTGGCAGACAATGCGTTCTACTCGGGTGACGCCGGATACAAGATTTTGGATTACCACTCGTGGAATGTGGCAATTTACCGGACTGAAACAGTGCCGGTCTATGATAGTTCAACGCCGCCGGTTCAGACCGGAACCACCACGGTTCAGGTGTTTGACCACAATGAGGCGCATTATTCATACACCAAGGAAAATTGGGGCAAAAACAGCGACGGCTTCATGTGGACCGAGGCCGGAACCGAAGAGGAAAAGTTTGCGGATAAGATGACGCAAACAGGAAATACGGTGATTGCCTCGCCAGTGGGAACCAAGGCCGACGGCGTGCAGACGGCCAACAGCGGCAAGACGCAGGCGCAAAGTGCAGCCTCGGTTAAAGCGCAGGGCGTTACCCTTGGGGGTGACCTTGGCGCGCAATATTCAATGTCCGATGGAACCATGGGATTTGTTAAAAACACGATTCCTGCGGCTACGAACACCTTTGATTCCAACTTTGGTTCGAACGCCTTGAAAACCGGCGGAACAATTCCTGGCACACCTGTAGCCACCACGCACAATGGATTGGCCACAGGGGCCAGTGCGGGAACGGCCTCGGATTCCGTGAAGGCGGAGAAGACGGATGATAAGCAAGCCTTGCAAGCAAAATTAACGGATCAATTCAAGGGTATGAATGTCCAAGACGCAGGGGATCTTGCGGCAGCGGCCTTGGCGAAAATGAGCGCCGAGGAGATTACCGCGGCCTTGGCAGGATCCATGGAAGGCACCAAGAAATTGATGGGAGCTTTGGCGGAAGCCTATAAAGTTATGTTCGGTGTTGCCTATCAACAATCACTCTTGGGTTCGATTTTGGACACGATCAGCACCAGCACGGTGTTTGAATCCGTGAAGGCGGCCTTGATCGGGGATGCGGGGATTTCGAAAGATGCCAAGATCGCGGCGCAGAAAGAGCAAGAGGAAGCGAAGTACGCGAAAGTGGTGCGCGATGAGAACGGCAATGTGGTTGAAGCGCTTGGTAAAAAGGGTGAAATATTCAAATTCAGTTACGATGCTTCCGGCAAGACCGTAAGCAAGTTTGCCCAAGGCGCGATTACCGTAGAGCATTTTGACAATAATAACCGCTTGCTCTCGGAAACCAGCGGAGGGACGAGCAAGACGTTTGCCTACACAGTGAATGAAAAGGGCCAAGTGACAGGCACGCAAGTGATTGAACGTACCGAAGGCGGGACGACGACGCTCAAGTACAATCAAACCGGAAAATTGGCGTCCAAAGAGCAGAACGGGATTACGCAAAGCTATAATTACAAGGACAACAGCACGGTGGAAGTCATTGCCCGCAATGCCCAGGGCACGGAGTTGGTGAAGAAAGTGTACGAAGGCGGGCGGTTGGTTTCGAAGATTGACGCCAATGGCACGAGCACCAAGTATAATTATATGACCGATGCTTCCGGCAATGTGCTGGGTGTCTCAATGGCCGTGACCGATCGGGACGGACAGACCAGCTTCTACAAATTCAATGCCTCGGGCGAGATGACCGGCAAGGCCAATGTGGGCGCGACGCGGTTTGAGAAGACCGAAGACAATGTGGCCACGGAAACCATAGCTTTTGAAGCGGCCAAGGAACTGTTTAGCGATCACCGCATGGTGGGTGAAAAGCTGGATCAGACCCAGCTGCAATTGCAGCAAGTTCAACCGCCCCGGCAGCCGGGCGGCAATTAAAATTAAAAGTTGAATGAAAAAATCCGCTCCCGGAAAGTCGGGGGCGGATTTTTTTTTATTCCTGTTTAAGCCGTGTTATACTTCCACAAATTTCGGGAGGCAAGAATTATGGAGCGGATAGTTTTGGAAGGCGGCCGTCGGTTAAACGGCCGTGTGAAGGTCAGCGGATCAAAGAATGCATCCTTGCCCATTATGGCCGCTTGTTTGCTGGTTGACGGCCCCTGTGATATTGAAAACGTCCCCCGGGTTAAAGACCTTCAGACCATGTGTCAAATGCTCAGATTGCTGGGGGCTACCGCGGAATATCAGGGACAGATTTTACATATTGATCCGGCAAAGTTTTCAGATCAAATTGCTCCATATGAATTGGTGAAAACCATGCGCGCTTCCATTTATGTGCTGGCGCCGTTGTTGGCCAGATTTGGAAACGCCCGTGTAGCGCTTCCGGGAGGCTGCGCCATTGGGCTGCGCCCCATTGATCAGCATTTAAAAGGGCTCAAATGCATGGGGGCTGAAGTGGTCATGGAGCATGGCTATATCCATGCCCATGCCCCCCATGGGCTGCAAGGCGCGGAGATATATTTGGATGTGGTAAGCGTCGGGGCTACGGTCAATATCATGCTGGCTGCCGCTTTGGCCAAAGGGAAGACGATTGTGGAGCATGCTGCGTGCGAACCTGAGATTATTCATTTGGCCGGGTTTTTAAATGCCCTGGGCGCGAAGGTGCAAGGTGCCGGAACCAGCCGGATTGTTATTGAAGGCGTCACGCATTTATCCCCGGTGCCGCATAGGATTATTCCGGACCGGATCGAGGCCGGAACGTTAGCCATCGCTGCGGCCATTACCCGGGGCGATATTATTATCGATGATTTTCCCATGGAGGATCTAACGGCTCTTGAACGGAAATTTGTTGAAGCCGGAATTGTCATTGAACCGGTTGATCGGAATTCGGTTCGTGTATACCGAAAAGATGAAAATTTGGCTTCAGTCGATATTGTGACGCAGCCTTTCCCGGGTTTTCCCACGGATTTGCAGGCTCAATGGATGGCCTTAATGTGTTTTGCACCCGGCCGTGCGGTTATAACGGAGACGATTTGGGAGAACCGTTTCATGCATGTCGCTGAATTAAAGCGCATGGGGGCGGATATTCAGATTGAGGGTAACAGCGCCATGGTCAAGGGCGGGCGGGTGCTGTCCGGCGCCCCGGTCATGGCCTCGGATTTGCGCGCTTCGGCGGCTTTAATTCTGGCGGGACTTATGGCTGAAGGGGAGACGCGCGTTTCCCGTATCTATCACCTTGACCGCGGGTATGAGCATTTGGAACAAAAACTCGCTGCGTTAGGTGCGAAAATACGCCGGGAACCGGATCCGGGAATATAAATAAGCTGCGGCTGATTTCATAAAACCCCTCCCTTATTTTGGCTTGCGAGGCCGAGCAAAGCCATGGTAAGATACTCCACTATTCTCCTCGGATTATCGGAGTGAAATTTATGCGTTTATTGACAGTACGTCAGCCGGAGTTTAAACGTTTCTGGATTTCTTTGTTGAAACGCGAAAATTTGGATACCAACCAGGTTCGCCGCGATGCGTTAACCCTCAAAGTTTTTGGAAAACCGGTTTCGGTTCAACAGGGTGTGGAAATAATTCGCCGGGCTGTTCTCCTGCAGGGAGACCGCGCTGCGTTGAAATATACCCGTTTGTTGGAAGGCGCGGCTCTGACGCCGGAGACTTTGCGGATCAGTGCCGCGGAACGCAAGGCGGCTGAAAAAAAAGTATTGCCGGCAATCCGCCGGGCGATTCAGGAATGCGCGGCGCATATTCATGCTTACCATAAGGCGCAAAAGCCCCGTCGCGCGGCCAAAGTCCGGAGACCGGGTGTTTTTGTTACGGAACGGTGCCGTCCGCTGCAGCGGGTGGGCATTTATGTTCCTGGAGGAAACGCCCCGTTGGTTTCGACGGTATTGATGAATGCCATACCCGCCGTTGTGGCCGGAGTGCGGGATATCATTATGTGCACACCTGCTTCGGCACGCGGGACGGTTGCGGATGCCTTGTTGGCGGCTGCCAACATTGCCGGGGTGAAAGACGTGTACCGCCTGGGCGGCGCCGTGGCCGTATCCGCCATGGCGTATGGAACAGCCACGCTGCCTAAAGTGGATAAAATTGTAGGCCCGGGAAATATGTTTACGACCGAAGCCAAACGGCAAGTGGTGGGTCAGGTGGGAATCGATCATTTGGCCGGCCCCAGCGAGATACTGATCGTGGCCGATGATTCGGCCCAACCGGTTCAAGTGGCCTGGGATCTGCTGGGCCAATGTGAGCACGGTTCCGGCGCCGTGGCGATTTTATTATCCCCTTCACGGCCTTTGGTGGATGCGGTTTTCAAACAATTAAGCGTCTGGGGTGAACGGGATGAATGGATCCGCCGGGCCATTCAGGGCGTGTCCTGCATTCAGGTTGGCTCCTTGAAGCAGGCTTTTGATTTTACGCGGGAATATGCACCGGAGCATTTATCCTTGCAGATGCGCGAGGCCCACAAGCATCTTGATGCCGTGGGGAATTCAGGCGCTATTTTCATGGGGGCGGAAACGCCTCAGGCCATGGGGGATTACACTGCAGGGCCGAACCATGTGCTTCCGACCGGCGGAACTTCCCGTTGGGCGTCACCGCTTTCCGTAAGGGATTTTTTGCATTATTCCAGTGTGATTACGTATACGCGCGCCGGAGTCAAGCGCGAGGGTGCGGGTGCCATGGCCGTGGCGGAAGCCGAAGGTTTGAAGGCGCACGCCCAATCGATCCGCGTGCGGATGTAAAAGCAGGGCATCCTGTGCGATGCAAGTAAGGAATGTCATGAATGAAAAAGAGAGTTTGGCAAAAATCAATGCTTTGGTTCGCGGGGAAATCCAACAATTGCGCCCCTACGAACCCGAAGCGGCTTTGCCTGAAATTCGCCTGGATGCCAACGAAAGTCCCGGCGATGTGCCGCCAGAATTAAAACAGGCCATTTTAGAGGGGCTGGGGCGCGTTTTTTGGAACCGGTACCCGGATCCCGAGGCTTTGCGCTTGCGCGAACGTTTAGCCGATCGCGAGCGGGTTTCGCCGGAATGCATTTTGGTGGGCAATGGCTCCGACGAGATCATAAGGGATTTGCTCACGGTTTACGGCGGGCCGGGCACGCGGACCGTTTTTCCGGCTCCGGCTTTTTCCATGTACCGGCTTTTGACATTATCCACCGGCGGGACACCCGTTGGGGTGCGTTTGCGGGAAGATTGGAGTCTGGACGAGGCGGGATTGGTGAGTGAATTACGCCATCCCAACAGCCGCCTGGCGTTTATCGCCAGTCCCAATAATCCGACGGGCAATGCTTTTCCCCGCGCAGCCGTGGAAGCGGTGGTGCGTGAAACCGAGCGGCTGATCGTATTGGATGAAGCTTACCGTATGTTCAGCAACGGAGATTTGCGCGCGCTTTGGGAGGAATATCCCCAGGTTGTTTTATTGAATACATTTTCCAAATCCATGTCCTTGGCGGGAATCCGGTTGGGTTATTTGGTGGCGCGGCCTGAAATTATTCAAATGCTGAACCGGGTGAGGCTGCCTTATAATGTTGATTCTATGGCACAATATATCGCCTGCCAGGCATTGGAATATGGCTCGATTTGGGAACAACAAGCGCAGAGGGTCATGGCCGAACGGGAACGCCTGGCGCAACGCTTGCAGGCGCTGCCGGATATGACCGTATTTCCCAGCCAGGCTAATTTTATCCTGATCAGGCATCCGCGCGCCGTGTGGCTGAAAACGAATTTGGCGGACCGGAATATTGCGGTTCGGGGGTTTGAAAAAACGGAAGCTTTGGAAAATTGCCTGCGCATTACCGTGGGCACGCCTGGAGAAAATGACAGCTTGATCGCGGCCTGCCGGGCCGTGTTGAATGCTTCAGCAGGGGAGCCAAGCCATGGCGAATAAACAGCGCAGCGCACGCGTGGAAAGAAAAACCAAGGAAACGCAGATTCAGGTGCAATGGAATTTGGACGGCCAAGGCCGCTCGAAAATAAAGTTGGATATTCCATTTTTGGAACACATGCTTACCTTGTTTTCCGCCCATGGATTGTTCGATATGGAGATTCGGGCGCAAGGCGATCTCGCGGTGGATCAACATCATTTGGTGGAAGACTTGGGGTTGACCATGGGGCAGGCATTGCAACGCGCTTTGGGAGAAAAACGCAGCATCACCCGGTATGGTTTTTCTCTTTTACCCATGGATGAGACTCTGCTGGAGATTGCGCTGGATATTTCCGGACGCCCGTATTTAGCCTATGGGCTAAAATTACGGCAGCGCCGGTTGGCGGAATTTGATACGGAACTGGTCATTGAATTTTTACGCGCGTTTGTTCAAGCTTCGGGTATTACCCTGCACGTTACCCAAAAAGCCGGCGGGAATACGCATCACGTGGTGGAAGCATTGTTTAAAGGGCTGGGGCGCGCGTTGCGGATTGCCGTAACCCGGGATACGCGCGTGGTGGGAATACCCAGCACCAAGGGTGTTTTATAGTCAGTAGGCTTGATTTATTGATGAGGGACCATGGTTGCAATTGTTGATTATCAAATGGGGAACTTACATTCGGTCCAAAAGGCCTGTTCCAAAGTGGGCTTGAAGTCCAAGCTGGTGAATCACGCTGCGGATATCCGAAAAGCGCAAGCCGTTATTTTGCCCGGGGTGGGTGCTTTTGGGCAGGCCATGCAGCATTTGACCAGCCGCCGGTTGGTGAAAGCACTCAAGGAGGCGGCCGCTTCCGGGAAACCGTTTTTAGGCATATGCCTGGGCATGCAATTGTTGTTTGACTATTCCGAGGAATTCGGACGCCATGAAGGCTTGGGGATTTTTCCGGGCAAAGTGGTGCCGTTTCCTAAAAAATTAAAGGTTCCGCATATGGGATGGAATCAAATTGTGGTGGAACAAAAAAATCCTTTTTTCCGGGGCGTGCCCAATCAGGCTTATATGTATTTTGTACATTCTTTTTATTGCGTGCCAAAAGATCCGGGTGTGGTGTTGACGACCACCGATTACGGACTGTCTTTTACATCGGCCGCAGGGCGCGCGCGCGTGTGCGGCATTCAGTTCCATCCTGAAAAAAGTCAAAATACCGGTTTGGTCATTTATCGTAATCTGGCCAATATGGTGGCCCAGACGAGGTGAAATTATGATTGTTTTTCCCGCAATTGATTTGCGCAAGGGACGGTGTGTCCGTTTGATTCGCGGCGATGTCCGTGACGAGACGGTTTATTCCAAGGAACCCGTTTCCATTGCCAAACTTTGGCAGCTTAAAGGCGCCAAATATTTACACGTGGTGGATTTGGACGGCGCCTTGACCGGCGAACCCAAAAACCTGAAATATGTTTACCAGATCGTCAAGGAAGTGAAAATTCCCGTGCAATTCGGCGGGGGTGTCCGCGACCTGGATTTGATCAAGGAGTTGCTGGCCAAAGGCGTTAAACGGGTGATTTTGGGAACCAATGCGCTGACGCAGGATTTTTTAGCCAAAGCCATCAAGCAATTCGGCGCTTCACGCATTGTGGCGGGCATTGATTCACGCGATGGGAAAGTTGCCGTGAAGGGCTGGAAAGAGACCACGGACATTTCGGCCATTGATTTTGCCCGGAACATGCAGGAAATGGGCATTAAAAATATTGTGTTCACGGACATCAAGCGCGACGGGATGCTTTCGGGTCCGAATTTTAAAAGTATTAAGGCCATGGCCTGTGCGCTGAAAATCCCGGTGATTGCCTCCGGAGGCGTGGCTACATTGAAAGATATACGGCATTTAAAAAATCTCGAAAAGTATGGCGTAAGCGGAGTGGTTATTGGGAAGGCATTGTACACCGGCGCCTTTGACCTGAAAGAAGCGATCGCCCTTGCTAACAGTTAGTTCTTTGTGTAACGGCCTTTTTTATTTTTGAAATTCCTCTCCCCTTGCGGGAGAGGATGAAGGTGAGGGGACGAGCTTTTAAATACAAAGCTTTTACCCCCTCCCCTACATCCCCTCCCACCAAATCCTGGGGAGGGGAATATTCAAGAAATCTGAAAAAGTCTTCCCACAAAAGAAACCAGTTAGGATGAGATGCACATGTTAGCTAAACGGATTATTCCTTGTTTGGATGTTAAAGACGGCCGCGTGGTCAAAGGCGTCAATTTCGTGCATCTGCGCGATGCCGGCGATCCCGTGGCTCAAGCCCGCGTGTATGACCAAGCCGGCGCGGATGAACTGGTTTTTCTGGACATCACCGCCAGTGTGGAAAGCCGCAAAACCATGATTCATGTGGTGGAACGGTGCGCGGAACAGATTTTTATTCCCTTGACAGTCGGGGGCGGGATTCGCACGGTCATGGATATCCGCGATTTATTGCGCGCGGGTGCGGACAAAGTGTCCCTGAATACGGCGGCCGTGCAATCTCCGGAATTGATCCAAAAAGCCTCGGAAATTTTTGGATGCAGCACGATTGTGCTGGCCATTGATGCGCGCCGCAGGCAGGGCGCCAAAGCGGCTGGTTGGGAAGTCTTCATTCACGGCGGGCGCACATCCACCGGCATGGATGTATTGGAATGGGCGCAACGGGGAGTTGCTTTGGGAGCCGGCGAAATTTTATTAACCTCCATGGACAGCGACGGCACCCTGGACGGCTATGACATTGCTTTGACGCGCGCGGTTTCAAAAGCCGTGGAAGTGCCGGTGATTGCCAGCGGGGGCGCGGGAACGTTGAAGCACATGGCGGAGGTTTTAAAACGGGGCGCAGCCGACGCCGTGCTGGCGGCGAGTATTTTCCATTACGGGAAATATTCGATTGAGCAGGCCAAACGTTATTTGAAACGGCAAGGCGTGCCGGTGCGGATTTCGCATTAGAAAAATAATTTAGGAGAATTTTATGAAGATACCCGAAGGCATGAAATACGATGAACACGGTTTGTTATCCGCGGTGGTTCAGGATGTCAATACCGGCGAATTGTTAATGTTGGCGTTTATGAATGAGGAAGCGCTGCGGCTGACGCTGGAAACAAACATTGTCCATTATTACAGCCGCTCCCGTAAGAAACTTTGGAAAAAAGGCGAAACCTCAGGCCATATCCAACATGTGAAGGAAATCCGCTTGGATTGCGATCAGGATGCCATTTTGATTAAAATTGAACAGGTGGGCGGCGCTTGCCACGACGGCTATCGTTCTTGTTTTTATCGCGTGGTGGAGAGCGACGGCTCATTGCGTGTGGACGGAGTCAAGGTATTTGATCCCAATCAAAAGTATAATGCCTAGGCGTTAAGCCCGGGCCATAGAAAAGGAAAATCCATGTTTACCCCCGATCGCCAAACATTCAAACAACTATGCCGGAAAGGCAATTTGATTCCGGTTTATACGGAAATTCCCGCAGACGTGGAAACGCCGGTTTCGGCTTTTTTAAAGGTGGCGGGAAAAGCCAAACGCGCTTTCTTGTTGGAAAGCGTTGAAGGCGGGGAAAATATGGCGCGGTATTCTTTTTTAGGCGCCGAGCCGGTTGAAACCGTCGCCATTCGCGGCGGGGTGGTGGAACATACCCACGACAATAAGACCCGCATTCTTTCGCACGGTGGGGATCCGCTTACGGCCATTCGCGGTTTGCTGCAAAGGTACCGTCCGGTTGCGCTTCCGGGATTGCCGAGATTTCATGGCGGTTTGGTCGGCTATTTTGCGTATGATTTGGTGCGGTATTTCGAACGCTTGCCCGACCGGAATCCCGATGAGTTGGGACTTCCGGAAGCTTTATTGGTTTTTACGGATAATCTCCTCGTGTTTGACCACGTTAAACATGTGATTAAAATCGTCAGCAATGTCCATGTGACGGGCAGTCCGGAACAGGCGTATGAAAAAGCCATTAAGCAAATTCGGCGCCTGGAAGCCTTGTTGACCAAACCATTGCCTGCATCGGAAAAACCAAAAATCGGCAAAGTGAAGTTAAAGTCCAATACCACGCAAGAACGCTTCTTGGACAATGTCCGCAAGGCCAAGGAATATATTCGGGCCGGGGATATTTTCCAGGTGCAAATTTCCCAGCGGCTGTCGGGGACTGCTCCGGCCAAACCGTTTGATGTTTATCGCGCTTTGCGCACCGTGAATCCGTCGCCCTATATGTATTACCTGCGTTTTCCGGAATGCGAGCTTATCGGTTCTTCTCCCGAAATGCTGGTTCGCCTTGAAGGCCCGGTTGTTTCCACCCGGCCCATTGCCGGGACGGTCCGGCGCGGAGAAACCGAAGCTGCGGATCGCCGCCAGGAGGAAAAGCTTTTAGCCGATCCCAAGGAACGCGCGGAGCACATAATGCTGGTTGATTTAGGCCGGAATGATGTGGGGCGGGTCAGCCGTTACGGGTCGGTGCATGTCCCCGAGTTGATGGTGATCGAACGCTACTCGCATGTCATGCACATTGTTTCACACGTTCAAGGCGTGCTGGCCCCGGGGAAAGATCAGTTTGATGTTTTATCCGCAGCGTTTCCAGCCGGGACCGTGACCGGTTCGCCCAAAATCCGCGCCATGGAAATCATTGAGGAACTGGAAACATCACGCCGCGGCCCATATGCAGGGTCAGTGGGAAATTTTGACTATTGCGGAAATTTGGACACGGCCATCATTATTCGGACCATGGTGTATATTAAAGGGACGTATCATCTTCAGGCTGCGGCCGGGATTGTGGCTGATTCCAAGCCCGAGAAGGAATATCAGGAAACGCTGAACAAGATGCAGGCCTTGATAAAAGCGCTCGAGTTGGCAAGCACCGGGTGGCCGCATCAAGTTAATCCGATTCATTCGAAAAAGCGGGTGGCCTCCCTATGATTTTAATGATAGATAATTACGATTCGTTTACCTACAACCTGGTTCAATACCTGGGTGAATTGGGAGAAAAATTGGTGGTGCGCCGAAACGATGAGGTGGATTTGCCGGGAATCGCCCGCTTGAAACCCCAGCGGATGGTGATATCGCCGGGTCCTTGTTCACCCAAGGAAGCTGGAATTTCCGTGGCCGCAATCCGCACCTTTGCGGCCCGCATGCCCATCTTGGGTGTTTGCCTTGGTCACCAAGCCATTGGCGAGGCTTTCGGCGGGCGCGTGATCCGGGCCAAGCGCCTCATGCATGGGAAAACATCCATGATCCATCATGACGGCCGGGGTGTATACCAAGGCTTGCCCAATCCCTTTGTGGCGACCCGGTACCATTCTTTGTTGGTGGAACGCAAAAGTTTGCCCAAATGCCTGATTATTTCCGCCTGGACGCAGGAAGGAGAAATCATGGGGTTGCGCCACCGCGATTACCCCGTGGAAGGCGTTCAATTTCATCCGGAATCCATTTTGACCGAAGTCGGAAAAACGTTGTTGGCCAATTTTTTAAAATTTCCCTCTCCCCGTCCGGCTACGGCTCATTCCCATGAAAAATAAATTTTGGTTCGTGTTCTTCCTGGCAATCGTGTTTTCGGCGGGCACTATTTGGGCGCGGGAATTAACTCCTTTGGAAAAAGCCATGCGGGTTTTGGCCCAAAAGGAAAAGGCGGCATCGGCCAGTGCCAATGCCAATACCGGGACCGCCTCGGCAACCCGCGGTTTGAATGCCGCACCCAGCCCCAACGTTCAATCAGGCAGCCTCCAAACGGCTGCAACTGGGAATACGTGGACGTCTTTTTCCCTGCCCGGAGCTTTGGGCGGTACCCTTACGGCGGTTATGGGCAATAGTTTTACGGCCGTGGCCATGGACGGTTCCACCTTAACGGCAATCGGTTCAACGTTAACGGCCCAAAGACTCATGTCACCGGCGGAAGCTTTGGCTTTGACTTTGACGGCTTCGGCCGAAGAGGTTGTGGCCTCGTGGGGGAACACGGCCGTGGGATGGAAAAATTTCGGAGGATACCTGCTGCTGCGCGGGGATGCAGACCATGAACCATCGCAACAGAATACGCTCCCCGTGGCAGTCAATACGTACCGCGACACCAGCGTTACTCCGAAAGCCATGTATCTGTACCAAGTGGTGGTGGTGGATACCAACGGCAATTCACTGATTTCGTCGGATATTGAAAAAACGCGCCTGGCACCGTCGGTGCCGCCGGATACCCCAGCCAATGTTCAGGCATCCGCTGAAGAGGAGCGCGCGCGCATTGTATGGAACCCGGTGCAACGCAGCTCGCATGCGATCGCCGGATATGCGGTTTACCGGTCCAACTCCATTGGAGCCGAAGGGGCCTGGATCAATAAAAAAATAATCACCAAATCCGAGTTTTATGACGACAACGGCGAATACGGCCGGCAATATTCTTATCAGGTTGCGGCTGTGGATTCGTGGGGTGTGACCGGGGAAGCCAGCACCACCATCACGGCTTATGCACGCCGCCGTTCCCGCAGCGGATTGGTGCTGATGTCCACCGCGTACCGCGGATTCGGACGCACGGATCCCGGACTCAACGGCGATTTGCAATTCACCTATTTCATCGGAACGTTGTACGGGGAGCAGGATAAATCGCTTTCTCCCTTGGCCCTCTATTTGGATCCGATCAGTTTATGGCTGCTGACCGCCGATGCCAAGTACACTCCCTTTACGGAAGAAAATGCACCCTTGGCCCTGGCAGTCGGGGGCAAAGGGTCATTATCCTTGTTTGCGGGTCAGCAAAGCTCCACTGGGGGCAGTTTCACATTCTCGCAAAAATCCAGTTTTAATACGTTGTGGGGGGGATATTTGGCATTGAGCAGGTCTTTTGGTCCCTGGGGGCTGCACACAGGGTATCTTTATGGAACCGAAGGGAATGCAGTCTACTATCTGTCGAAATATCTCGAACCCACGGCCACCCAGAATTTGGTATATGCCGGGATAGATTTTCCCATTGTGCGCCGCATGAATGTGGCCGTGGAAGTCCTTTACCCCATGGATGCCCAAGGCAAATCAGCATTGCATCCGCTCGTGATCAACACCCATGTTGACAGGTTGTTTAATTTTGATATTTCGTATTTGCGGTGGGATCAAGGTTGGGCCTTGTTGGGATATTTTAATCTGCGGTTTACCTTGTATCCCGGAACCGATAAATAGGGGCTGGCGCTTTTCATTGACGCACACCAAGCACCAATGCTAAAATTCCCTAGATAAGTTCACAACCTGCTTCATTGAGGATGGCATGTGGGATAAAATCGCCGAGGTTTTAAACCGTACGGTGTTGCGTGCGGGCCATTTGTTGAGGAAAAATTTCGGACAAGAACATCGCGTGGATTATAAAAGCCCGATTGACTTGGTTACGGAAATGGATCGGGCGGTGGAAGCGTTGTTTATAAAAACCATCCGGAAGCATTTTCCGGACCACGAAATTCTTTCTGAAGAAATGGTTGAAGGCGTTGGCGGCAATCCCTGGGAGCGTTTGCCCGAACGGGGTAAAATCCGCTGGATCATTGATCCTTTGGATGGAACCACCAATTATGCCCATGGGTTTCCGCACTCGTCGGTTTCAGCCGGTGTGGTCTACCGCGGCCGTGTGATGTTGGGGGCGGTTTATCATCCCTGGCGCAGGGAATTGTATTTTGCGCGGCGCGGGTCGGGGGCTTGGAAAAATCAGGAACGAATTCAGGTTTCGGGGGTACGGCGTTTGGAGCGTGCGCTGCTGGTGACCGCCAGTTTTCCCCATGAAAACCGCATGGGCCGCCAAATTCCCATGGAACCTTTTAAGGCCTTATCGCACGCTTGCCAGGCCGTGCGCCGCACCGGGTCAGCGGCCTTGGACTTGGCGGATGTGGCGTGCGGGCGTTTTGACGGTTTTTGGGATTTATCCATTAAGCCGTGGGATGTTGCGGCCGGCTCGCTGCTCATAGAAGAGGCGGGTGGAAAAATCACCAATTTAAGCGGGCGGCGTCTGGATCTGTACGGGCAGGCATTTATAGCCGGCAATAAATATTTGCATCCGGTTTTAGCTGCGTACTTGGCCAAAGCGGGATTTTAACAGGCCTAAGGCAGGAAGCTGGTTAAGGGCGGGGACATATCCCGCCGACACTAAGTATAGATGATTTTTAAGGAGGAACGGGCATGGATGGCTCGAGTGTATGGGTCGGCCGGATTCGAACTCTTATGGTTCCGATTTTGGTGTTGATCGTGCTGTTTATTGTGGCAGCCGTGCGTTTCTCAAATTTGGTGGAAAAAACCCGGGAAGGAACAACCGTCGGACGCTTGAGTGATTTGCGCCAGGCGATTTTATTGTATTATCAGGATCACAACGGTGTTTTCCCGCGTGAATTGGCCACCTCCGGCCAATTTGGCCGGTATCTTCCCCAGGTTCCCCCAGTGGAGCCATTGCATCCGAACAACAGCGGGATTTCACCCGGCGGGAGTCAAATTACCTACGGCACGGGCATACCGGAAGGGTTCAGCCAAGGGTGGTATTATAACTATGAAAGTGGCCAGATTTTCGTGAATTCCATTGGACGCGATACGCGCGGAATTTCATATACCGCATACTAAGGCTGGTTAACCCATGGGAGGGCGATTACGATGACGAAGGGATGGCTCTGGCGCCGGCGCAATTATTTGATCAACAAAGATTTTCAATTCCGGTACATCGGGCGTAATTTATTCGCTCTGACGGTTATGGCGTTGGTTATTTCATTCACGGTTTACTACACCACCTGGGCCCGCATCATGGACGAGTTTTACAATATTCCGCGCATTGCCGCGCAATTTGCCCCTTTGTTTGCCACCGTGAATCAAATTATGCTGGTTATTTTAGTGGCTTTTTTTATCCTGGCCGCAATATTTTCCGTGTTTGCCTCACATGCCATTGCAGGTCCGATTTACCGGTTTGAAAAAGCCTTGCAGAGCATGGCGCAAGGCGATTTTACCCTGAAGGTCGGTTTGCGCAAAACCGACGAATTCAAGCACATGGCCGATTCCATGAATTCGATGATTACTGAACTGCGCAGCAATATTTCGTCGGACTCGGAATTAATCCAGGAGTTGGCCGCGGTTTCGGAGCGGTTGTCTTCGGCCGACTCAGGCTTGAAAAAAGATAAAACACCCGCGACGGTTATAAAAGATTTGGAAAAATTAAATCAAATTTTGGCCCGTTTGCAGGAAAACGTCAGCCGGTTTAAACTCCCGGAAACGGAGTTGTAATTACGGCGCCTGGGTGGTAATGGATTTCATCTGACTCCACGGCCCGCTTCCGCCGCAGTTGACTTTCCTCACCCGGATATAATACCGGGTTTCAGGCTGGAGAGCGGCAAACGTATAAGAAACAGTGGAAACTGATTTAAGTTCCGCAGTATCAATCCTGGGGCCGGTCCCAAATCCTATTTCATACGAGAAAGCATCTTGGGCGGGTTTCCAAACCAGAATAAACGATGTGGGTAAAACATCCAAAACCGCCACCCCTTCGGGAGCGGATAATGGCGGGGTGGGCCGGGTGGAAAACAAAACAATCTCCGACCAAGGACCGTCGCCTGTTTGGTTAAACGCGTTGATTTTTATGAAATAGCTTTTTTCCGGTATCAACCCTTTAAGTGAAAATTCGGTTTGAGTCAAAACCTCCACGCCCCGATTTCCGGCATCCGTGTCGGTCCCGATGCTAAGGCGGTAGCCACTGACTTTTTCCAATGGTTTCCAACTGATTTTTGCGGAAATATCCGTTACTTCTTCGGCCCGCAGATCCTTTGGTGCATACAAGGGCGGCAAAGGCGGAGTATGGAAGGCGGCTTCGTCGGTCCAAGGGCCGAAGCCCGTAGGATTTTTCGCGCGCACTTGAATCCGATAAGCGGTATCCGGCAGGAGCTTTTCCAGACCAAACGTTTGGGCCGGATAATTGGAAATAGCCCGCCAGGATTCTTTATCCGGCGCAAAGCGAAGTTCATAGGTCGTGACGGCCGTTCCCGGCAGGCGGTTCCAAGTTACCAGGCACTCGGTGGGAGTAATATGGGAAACACTAAGATTTTGCGGGGATAAATCCACCATGGTTGAAAAAGCGATGGCCGGAGACCACGGGCCGGGACCGCCCATATTAATGGAACGGACTTTGGTATAGAACAAGGTGTTTTCCGACAGCGATCCAATGCGCGTTTCCGTACGGTTCACCGTTTGATTAATCCCCTGATCGGCCAAT
>JAGVPM010000042.1 GCA_020052235.1 Candidatus Goldiibacteriota bacterium | reverse complement strand
TTTCAAATTCATATCTCGGAAAAAGTTTTAGCATTTGCGAAAGGATCGTGGGACAATGTGCCATAGCCTAACTCCTTGTTTTCACGGTATTTTGGTCGGTCGCGCTTCCATTATACCGGTGGGGTTAGGCTTTTTTATGCGCTAATTTGGACACATGTGAATGGCGGTAATAAGCAAATGCTTTTTATTGATGTTTTTCCAGGAAATGGTTTCGGATAAAAACAAATATCCTTTTTCCTCAAACATATTCAGTGCCATCCAACAAAGGATGGGAACCATGTAAAAAGCAGCTAGCAAAAGATGCCCTTCGCCCCGCAAGAGATGATATGGGATATATGTATAGATTAACGCCGCAACTACCGCAACCACGGTGTTGACCCGCAGTTTTAATAAGACGAACAATGCCGTCAAGGTAACCAAAGGAAAGGTGCAGATAAAAAACAAATTCAAAGTTAACGCCCAACTTCGGGTAACCATGCCTATCCCTTTGATAATCGCCATATTTAAAAAATCCGCCAACGGATAGCCGTGAAAATCCAGCCCAAACGGCGCACCTAGTTTTGGATTGGTCAAATACCAGCCATTATCAATAATCCCCTTGATTATTTCCAAATTAAAAAGACCGTCGCCCTCATAGCCATAAGAAATCATAGGATTCGAATTCCACAACCGCATAATTATAACAAGCAATAGAACCGACAAAACGGCAGCGAGGAAATAAACGCCTATGGTTTTAGTTTTTTTAAACATATTCTCCTAATGAACTGATTTTAGATGAGTTGATGGGACTTATTTAATCCGCATAATCCAAACTATGGTCATGGTAATTGGTTTTGTTTCGGTGCCTACTCTAGGTGTACCATTAACCCCGTCGGCAATTATTGGCGTTGCTGTATAAAAATTAGTGGCTACCGCATCACTCGCGGCAGATACAACCATCCTTTGGGAGCCACCTAATCCAGAATTTACTACCGGGATTACAGTATTGTGTCCTTGGAATTGATCATCCGACCCGGTACCAGATGTCGAAGCTCCGCGCAAATAAACTCCAGGCTTTCCAGTAATTCCGGAAATACCTTGGCCCGAGGCAACCCCGTTTAAATTTGCAACCACCTGCCCATTGTACGGGCTCTCTGCGTCATTAAGCGTTTGTCCATTGCATTCGACAAAATTAGCTGGCAATGCGGGTGTCCCGGTCCGAGATTTATCCCACGCCATGATTGTCCCCACCGGCACCTCGATATTTAATGCATACGGCACTCCATTTAAAGCCTGCCGCGGTGTCATTTCCGAGTCTGTATCCACGCGCAAACCGAGCCAATACTGCTGTGAAAAATCAACTGTCCCCGGGAACGCCGTCGTGGATCCCAACACCACACTAAAATACCCATTCTTTGTCTGCACCGAATACGTATCCGCCCATTTCGAAGCACCTTCGGCCGCCGCTTGGGCATCGTACAAGCGCACGGTAATAGAGTGCGTGCCGTCCACTACAGGGTTGCCGCTTAAGTCCGTCAACCGGCCCTGATAGTTGATCGTGCGTGACGCGGCCGCGGCCCAGGCTGAACCGGCGCATGAAATCATTCCCAGCATTAACAGCATAATCACCTTTTTCATCTTACCCTCCATTATATTTTTGTTTTAAGAATTTCCAGCAATTTCCGTATGGCCGAAATATATTTATCCTTGATCCGTTGGATAATGTCCTCCGCCATACTGCGCTCGTAGATATGCGAAGTCTTATTTCTGTCCTCAAGCATATCCAAATACACTCCCTCGGATTCCAGCCACCCCAGGCGGAACGCCGCTTTCAAGCACTCTTTGGGGGAACTTGCCTCGATGCCTTCGTGCTTTAAAAAAATCTTCAGGGTCTTCCAAAACAATTCAAAGGTAAACTCAAACCGTTGAATAACCCCGTCAAGTTCCAGCTCTCCTTGCGCCGTTTCCGCGCCGTGTTTCAGTTTCTCCCAGGCCGCGTTTAATTTTTCAATTGCGAAGGTCATTTCGGACATACAGCGCCTCCCCACTTTGTAAAACAATCTTTTTGAATTCCGGCTCGACCTGATTTAAAAAAACCACATCCACTTTATACAAGCCCGCCGCCTTTTCAATATCCGTTTCCAGGCCGCGCAACACGTCCTTGGCCGGAGGATCACCGGTGACCGCGAAATCGAAATCCGCGTTCGGAGAATTATTTTTTTTTGCGCGCGACCCAAATAAATAGATGGCCTCCGGGCGTACCCGGCGGATCAATAATTCAGTGACCGCTTGAATGATGCTTTCCGCTCTGGTCATGCGCTATTTCACCAAGGCTATTTTTTTGATAATCGTGGCCGCCTTGCCGTCCGCGCCCCTGGCCCGGATCCAGAGCAGGTACACGCCGTTGGCCATGTTGGCCGCGTTCCAATCCCAACGGTTGGTCCCGGCCGGCACGTTGTCCCAATGCTGGGAAATCACCAGATTGTTGGAGGTGGTGAAGATTTTCAAGGTCACTTCCGCGGGCTCGGAAACGTCATAGTAAAGATGCGCGATCACGCCCCGGATGGGATTGGGAGCCGCGAACACATAGTGTTCGGACATAATCGCGTCCCCAAAGGTTCGGATCGGGGTGCAGGTCACGGTCGGCGTGGCCGCGGGAAGAAAATAGTCATTGAAATACCCGGATTGAATTGAAAACGAGCTGCCAAAACTCTGGCCGACTTGCGTTTCACCCACTGAATTCATGACCAACTTGCCGGAACTTGAACAGGTATTCCCGGCGCTGTTGACCACGAAACTATGTTGCTGGTAATGCTCGGATTGAACAGCCCAACTTGCGGGCAAATACCCCGGCACTATGACGGCCCAAACGCAAAAAATCAAAACCGTTCGCATCATTCCATAACCCGCTTTCAAATTAACGTTTTTAAAATAAAAAACCAAAAAAACATTTTAAAACAATCCGATGTGAAATAATTTGAGTAGCGAAATTATCATATATTTATGGTTTTTTTACAAGAAATGGTTGGGGGAAAAATCACCGCAATAAAAATACCGTGGCGCTGAAATGCTGATTTTCCGTCTCAATCCGGCAGGCATAAATGCCGCCTTCGCAAAGCTTCCCTTGCTCATTTTTCCCATCCCAATCCGCCGTATCATTTAATGTCATAACGCATCTGCCCTTGAGGTTGAAAATTTTTATTTTCACGGCTGCATACCGGCTATTTTGCGGGCAATTGAAATGCGCTTTTTGGCCGCGGGCCGGCGCGAAAGGATTGGGGGTTATGAACCAGCGCGACGTCCCGGTGCCGGGCAAAGGCGTTACTGTCGATGTTGCGCTGGGCGATTCCTCCGCAGTGGTTGGGGTAGAGGTCGGGGTGGAAATGAGGAAGGGGGTTGGGGTGCAGGTCGGAGTCCGGGTGACGGTCGATGTTGCCGTTATCGTCATGGTTGGCGTGGCTGTCGGCAGGATGTAGCGCTGAACATTCACCTCATTCGTTACGCCGTTGCAGTGCAGCCAGGCCATATACGGCGGTCCGTCCGCTTGGGCAATGTGCTGGCCGTATTGGTCGGCAATCAGGTTGGTTTCCACCCAGGACGCGCCATTCCAATATTTGGAATCCACGCCCCCGGGCGATTCATTCCAGATGACAAAAGGCGAACTGCCAAACGCGGATATGTCGGGACTGCCGACGTTTTGATTTGCATTATAGTTAAGCGCGCTGCCGGCTAAGGCCCAATTGCCGCCGCTATAATATTTTACGTAAGCCTGATCAGATCCGCCCGAATTTTCATTCCAAGTTACATAGGGCGTGCCATTTGCAATTGCAATATTGGGACCACGTGCATTGATGTTCGAGTTAACATTCAGGCTGCCGGAGCCGCCGGTCTGAACCCAGGCGCCGCCGAGATAACCTTTGACATAAAATTGGGTGTTTACCCCATTGGTTTCGCACCAACCCACATAGGGCGAGCCGGGGGCTCCATTATTGATGGCTATGCAGGTATCCGATGCGTCTTTGGTGGGATCAATATTCAGTCCTTCGGTTCCGCAGTCGCGCTCCCAGCCGGTTCCGTTGAAATGCTGAACAAAAACCCGGTAAACGCCGCCATAATTTTCATACCAGGCAACATAAGGCGCGGCTCCGGCCATGGCAATGCTGGGCCTCCCGGCGGTATAATTAATGCGCATATTGATGCAGCCGTGCGCCACCCAAGCAGAGCCGTTCCAATTTTTGGCGTAAAGTTGCACTACTCCGGGAGCAGTGCCCGGCTCAATCCAGACCACATAGGGGGTGTTGTTGTAAGCCGCGATCCTGACGTTTTCATGCCACCGGTCGACATTGGCATCCGGATCCATATTCAAACTTCCGCCCAATTGCACCCAGGAATTGCCGTCCCAATAACGGACGTAGACTTGCCCGACTCCGCTTCCATTGTCTTCGATCCAGGCCGCATAGGGCGTGCCGTTGTTCGAGACTGCAATATCCAAAGCACCGGCATTATTATTGTTATTTACATTTAAACTCCCGCCAACCTGCACCCAATCCGCATGCGCGGGGGTGAGGCAGCCATGAAGAAAAAGCATGGTCAAAGCAACCTGTAAAATTTTGGGCATATCCACCCCTCCCGGACCGCCTGGGACATACCTGCGTCAGTTGCGGTATTCAATGCCATGGCTCATTTATTGATCAAGGTCACTTCAACCCGCCGGTTTTCCATATAACTGAGCTGCTTTTCTTTATGCAATGCGGCATTAATATCCCCATAGCCGATGGTGGCGATTTGCCCGGGAAGCGCGTATCCTTGGCTGACGAGATATTTGGCGACTTCCTGGGCGCGCATTTCGGATAAAATTTGATTGTTGTCAAAGGCCGCAGTGTGAATCGGGGTATCGTCCGCATAACCTTCGATCAAAATCACGGTTTTGGGATTATTTTGAATTTGTTTGGGTATGACCGTATCCAGAATTTTGCAATATGCGGGTTTAAGCAGCACTTGGCCGCTGTCGAAAAAAAATGGTTCCTCCAACTTCAATCCTTCCGCCGGTTTGCTGTTGCCCGCAACATCCGTGCTTTCCGGGGGCGATTCGGACCGGATAACCCGGATCAGGCTGCCGGCTTTCCAACCGCTGGTTTCCTCAATGCCCAAAGCATAGTAAAACATCCGGCCTTTCGGCACGGTTTGGCCCAGATCGTTTTTCCCATCCCAACTAATGCTTGCGGGCAATTCATCCCGGCCTTTAAAAACCCTTACCACCGACCAATCCTGGCCGCTCACGGTTACTTCCCAAGATTTTAAAGCCCCGGCATTTTTACCTTCCAAGGCAAACTGAACAGTATCAATGTCCGGATTAAAAATGGGCCGGGAGGTGGAAATGGATATTTCCGGCGCCGGCGTCAGCGTGATGGGAAAATAGTATTCTTGAAACCGGCCCGAAGCATCTTCCAAGCGGAATCTTAATTCCGGCATGCCGGAAGATAATTCAAGCGCGGCGGAAAAATTTCCGGTTTCCGGATTGAGTGTTGCCTTGATATTTCCGGGTGTAATGGTGATCTTTTCCAGGGTAAGCGGCTGATATTCGCCGCTGATTTGCATTTTCCCGCAGTGCAGCGAACTGACGGGAAAGGTTATTTTAAGCGCTTTAACGGCTTTGTGCAGGCTGAATGTTTCATGATTGCTTTTTCCCAGGCTGTCCGTTACTGAAACGCGAAACTGGTAGAGATTATCCGGCAACGATTTTAACTCCGTCTTTCCTTCCAGGTTCCGCTCCCGGACAATCAAATCAGCGTCATTGCATTTTTTCCACGGCTGTCCTGATTCTTTCACCCGGTATTCCAAACTGCAATCCAATTTGCCTTCCCCTTGGACTTCGCCCTGCCAGGTTGCGGTTTCATTGCCGATAAAACGGCGCGGGATGTTTAAACGGATAAACGTTTTGTTGGTTTGGCCCACCAAAACGCCGCCCAGCTCGGTGCCCACCCAAATTTTACTGCCGTCCACCGCCACAGCGGACACTCCGTGTTCCTGAAAAAGCGCATGGGGGATATTAATCCATACATCCTGAAGGGCGTCGTAAAGGCCCAAACCCGTAAACCCCCCCACCCAAAGGTAATTGCGCATTCCGCTCAAGACGGCCACCTATTCCGATGCATGGCGGCCACCCTCCCACCGAACAAAATCTCAACGATCAAAATATAACACAGGTGGCC
>JAGVPM010000191.1 GCA_020052235.1 Candidatus Goldiibacteriota bacterium | reverse complement strand
GGCCACCTGTGTTATATTTTGATCGTTGAGATTTTGTTCGGTGGGAGGGTGGCCGCCATGCATCGGAATAGGTGGCCGTCTTGAGCGGAATGCGCACCATAGGTGTTTTGCGCTTGTGAACAGCCTGAAACAACTTGGCGTTGCGGAGGAAAAGCCAAGTCGATTTGAAATGAGCACTGAACACTTTGGGCGCAATGATATGGACGACAGATACTTATTGGAGGCAGCCCGACTTGCCTTTGACCTGGCATTGCCCACCGAAGAGAGCGGGGAAAAGTTTCTCGCCATTCCGGAACGAGAAATATTATGGCTTAGGCACCTTTACGAAAGAGCTGTCGGGGGATTCTACAACGTTGTCCTATCACCCCGAGGTTGGCATGTAAGTCTGGGACGCCCCTTAAATTGGTTGGTTGAACAGAAGACGGTGGGAATTGACAAATTTCTCCCGTCAATGAGAACTGATGTCATTCTGGAGCATTTTGAGACCGAAAGATATATCGTGGTTGATACCAAATTCACTTCAATTATTAAACCGGGCTGGCATAGAAAAGAAACTTTGAGCAGTGGATATTTGTACCAAATCTATGCCTATCTTCGGTCGCAGGAAGAAAACAACAGGAATCCGCTTGCGACGCACGCCTCAGGTCTCTTGCTTCACCCCTCGGTTGAGGAAACGGTCGATGAAACAGTAGTAATTCAAGGCCATAAGATTCGGTTCGCGACTGTTGATCTCGCAGCTCCGGCAAAAGAAATCCGTCAGCGATTATTAGAATTTGTGGCTTGAATCAGGTATTGAAGTGACCGTGTGACTAATTTACCCTGGGGAAGTGTCCTGGTTATATTGACACAGAGAGTCCAGCATCTTTCCGGTCTGGAGTCCTACCGCCATGGTGGCCATGTAAACGCGCTGATCGGCCGCCTGCTTTTTCTAAGGAATCCATGAAGATTTTATTTGCTCAACTCGGAGCATAACTGCCTTCAGGAACCATTAAGAACGCAATAATCATTAAACTCTCCAAGCGATAATCTTGTGCAAATTTGCTTACCTGAAAAATTTCTTTTTCAAATTTAAACCAGCTAAGGGATAAAATCGGCATGTTTTTATTTTTTATATATAATTACAAAAATGTATTATTGCACAATAAAATATGCTTTTTGTGTTTAAAAGTCAAAATTCATAAAAAGCTTTAAAAATAATGATATTCAAAAAAAGTGAGGTGGCGGTTTGGAAAAATATGAGTCTCGCGCGTATTAGTATATAGAGCTTGTAAGGAGCGAGGCTTAATAGTCGCCAAAGGCGAAAGAAAAGCGAAAAGAAAACAGGGTGTTATTAAGAACGACATTTCTAAAAACCATGAAATTAAAATACAGAAGGAGAAGCAAATCATGGCCAGTTGTTTTTACGATGAGCATGTTATGGATTATGGAGATCTCGAGAACGTAACAGGCCGATGTCCAGGATACAGACTTCGCGTTTTGGAGAATGACGGCGGCATCAGCGTACAGATGGGACCGATAAAAAATGATCCGGATGACCAGAGTTACTACCGAGGGTTTATGGATATTTTAGAGGCCACTGAACTTTGGAGAAGTCTTGACACGGCGATCATGCGGGCTGAATCCAAATGGGAAAAAAACGAAAAGCGGCTATCTGTTAAATTGATCCTCGCGGCTATTCTTTATCTTAGGAAGTTGGCGAGCCGAATGGACGCCAACTATTTTCAGCAAGAATAATTTATTTTCAAAAAAAGGAGAAAAAACATCATGGAAATTCGAAAAGTGCCAATTAGTGAAATCAATCCAGCCCCGTACAATCCGCGCGTGGATTTAAAACCCGGCGATCCGGCCTACGAACAGTTGAAGTCAAGCATGGAGCAATTCGGTTATGTTTCGCCGCTGGTCTGGAACGTGAGAACCAAAACGCTTATTTCCGGCCATCAAAGATTGAAATTGTTGAAAGAACAAGGGTGTGAAGAAGTGGAGGTCAGCGTGGTGGACCTGCCGCTGGAAAAAGAGAAAGCGTTGAATTTGGCGCTCAACAAAATTACTGGGGCATGGGATCAGGAAAAGCTGGCCGTACTTTTAGATGAGCTTTGCAAGGTTCCTGAATTTGATTTTACTCCCACGGGTTTTGATATGCCGGAGATCAGCGGAATATTGGACGCTCAGCAAGCTATGGCGGAAGACGACAATTTTGATTTTGACGCGGCCATTGAATCCATTAAGGAGCCAGTGACGAAAAGAGGCGATCTGATTGAATTGGGACCTCACCGGATTTTATGCGGAGATTCGGCAAACCCAGATGATGTGAATTTACTTTTTGGGGAATGCCGGGCAAATTTGATCCACACAGATCCGCCATTCAACGTGGATTACCTTTGCGGCAATAGGCCAAATTCCAACGCCAGACCAAAAAAGTCCAAAAAATGGGAGCGGATTTATATGGACAACCTTAGCCAAGAGGAATATGAAGCCTGGCTAAAAAAGATTTTGGCCAACGCCGTATTGCATTTGGACAAAGGCGCGCCCTTATATATATGGAATGGCCACCGCCAGTTTGGTCCCATGCATTTAATGTTGACGGAGTTGGGGATACATATTTCATCTGTAATTACATGGGCCAAACCGAACTTTGCCATTGGATACGGCGATTACAATCAGCAAACGGAATTCGCACTCTATGGCTGGCTTGAAGATAACGGCGGTCATGCTTGGTACGGGCCGACTAATGAATCAACTCTTTGGCAGATAAAGCGTGATCTAGCGGCCAACTTAATCCATCCTACGCAAAAACCAATTGCCATTCCGCAACGCGCAATCCGCAACAGCTCAAAACGCGGTGATATTGTATTGGACTTGTTCCTGGGGTCAGGTTCCAGTTTGATCGCGGCCGAGAGTTTGGAACGGAGATGTTTTGGCCTCGAGATTGACCCCAAGTACGTGGATGGAATTGTTCGCCGCTATATCGCCTTCGTGGGCAAGGATCAAGTTAGCGAAACGATTAAAGCCAAATATTTTACGGAGGTTGCAGATGAGTAATCAGGAGCAAAATGAAACTCCGACTTTGGTCATTATACAGCGGATCAAAGATGGAAGTGTAAATCCAAAGTCATTGACTAAAGAAATGCGGCAACAGTGCATCGAAGTTCTGATGGCGCAAGGATACACGCAGGCCCAAATGGCGCAGATTATGGATTGCAGCGATAAAACCGTACAGCGGGATTTTAACGAAATCCGCAAACGCAACAGTCTGACACCGCACCCGGAATTGGCGAAGGAAATCGTCGGTGAGATGCTGGTTAAGGTTCGAAGCTACGAAAGCAACCTAAATCAGCTTGCCCGCTCCAAAGACGGGACGGTTTCGGAAAAGGCGCAAGCCCAGTTTTTGAGCTGGCGGATGTTGAAAGAGTGCATTGAAAAGCTGCAAACGCTTGGATACCTGCCGTTAAAACCGCAGGAAGTTACCGGCAGCATCCAGCATAGTTTTGCTGAGGGAGAGGATAAATCATTCATTGAGATTCAGGAGATTATTCGCGACATTGAAATGAACCTTCAAAACAACTCTGATCCCGCAATGCAGGAGGAAGTCAGAAAGCTGAAAGATAAATACGAAAGAGCCAAGCTGGCCAGCGAAGCGGCCGGAGTCTTGGAAAAGCAAAAACAATTGATTCAAAATCAGGAGGCGGAAAGCAATGACGAATCCAATCAGGCAGGAAGCAATTAGAATAAGAAGGGAATCCGCTAAAAGCTCAATCAGCAATTTTGCGGAAACGTATTTGGGACATCATGTTAAGGATTATAAGCCGTCGGCGGCGCATGAGGAGATTTATAAAATATTGCACATGATGTCTGAAACGCGCAGTCGGAAATTCGCAGTGGCTGCGCCGCGGGGATTTGGAAAAAGCACGCTGATATCCCTGATTTATCCGCTTTATTGCATTTGCTATAAAACGGAAAAATACATAGTGCTGATATCTGAAACTGCGGATTCAGTCAGCCAAATGCTGGAGAATATGAAAAAAGAGCTTACGGAGAACGAAAAAATCATGACTGATTTTCCCGATGCTTTTGAGTCCGGGGAAAAGCCCAAGCCGCCGAGGTGGAATCAATTCGAAATTCAGACGCGAAACGATATCAAAATCGCCGCCCTGGGCGTGAATCAGCCGATTCGAGGAAGAAAATTCGGGAAAGACCGGCCTACGCTGGTAGTATTGGACGATGTTGAAAGCGCAAGGAACACCGCTTCACCGGAAATGCGCGAGAAAATAAAAAGTTGGTTTAGAAAAGCAGTGCTGCATGTCGGCTCGGAGAAGACCAACTATGTCTTCCTCGGCAATCTGCACCATGTGGATTGCCTTCTGGGAGAATATTTGAATCCCAACCAGAATAGCACATGGATAAAAAAGATTTATAAAGCGGTGATTGCGGAACCCAAATATCAGGAACTGTGGGAAGAGTGGGCGAAGATGTATCGCGGCCCGAACGGCCCAGCAATGGCAAAAGGATTTTATGACTTTAACCGGGAAAAAATGCTGGAAGGGGTAATCCTGCTATGGCCGGAACGCTGGGATTATTACACACTGAGAATGAAATACGAGGAAGATCCCATTAGCTTTAAAAGCGAGTATCAGAATGAGCCAATCGATCCCAACACGCGGATGTTCAACATTGATGAGCTTAAATACTGGAGCGACCATTATTCGTCAAAGGATGCTTTGTTGCGGGAGATGGGCGAGGAAGCGGATTTCTTCGGAGCCTGCGATCCGAGCATGGGTGACGATTTGACGAAAGGCGATTACTCGGCGATTGTCGTCCTTGGGTGGGATAAAAAAGCGCGGGCCATGTTCATGGTTGAGGCCGATATCCGGCGCAGGAAGCCGGATCAGTTGCTGACGGATATTATGGTCATGCATGGCAAATATCGTTTTAAAAAGTTCGCTATGGAGGCTAACTCCGGCCAGGAGTTTTTGATCCAACAGCTTGAACAAAAGTGCTCGGAAGTCAGGCATTTCATACCCATAGAAAGAATTAAAAATACGCAAAATAAAATCCAGCGGATACAATCGATCCAACCGTTTACCAAAAACATGGTTCAGTTCAGCAAGGAGCACAGGCTGTTATTGGAGCAACTGAGGGATTTTCCCACGGCAAAATACGATGACGGTCCGGACGCTTTGGAGATGGCGTTGAAAATTTCACAAAATTATTCTGCCAAAACGGTGGATATGGAAAAAATGACTGAGGTTTTAAAAAAAGTTTCCGAAATTTCCAGGGTAAAAAACAAAACGATCATGGTGCGTGATCCAATTACCGGCAGAAGCCGGGTTATCGAGAATAAGCACGGATTGTTGGATATTTGATTTAAAGTTTAACCAGAAGATAAATTCGTGATTTTTGCGGATTGTTTAAAACTAAAACGGAGGGCGCTAAAATGAATGAAAATAAAATCATTGAAAGCCAGGATGCGTTATTCCTGGAAATCCGAAAATATCTGTTAACCATAAAAGAAAAAATGGACTTAGAAAACTATGTCAAGTTATTAGAAGAAAACTTAAGTGAAAATCAAGATGATTTGAAAGAAGGTATTCGGGCATTTGCGGATAACAGCATTTTTTACGGAAATCTTTTAGTCAGAGCCGATCGCCTTTTAAAGATCATGGATGTGGAACGATATGAAAAGGAACAAATCATACCTATTGAAGTATTCCCTGAGTTAAAAGAATTGTTTTATGAATACTATAAAATTACGGCAAAAAAAGCAAAGTCAATTAAATTTGGTGATCTTCTTAAAAAATGGTTTTAATAAAAGAGGCCGAAGTAAAACCTGCCAGCCAGTCATGGCAAGACATCGATAAAATGAGTTGATAAAGAAAAACATGCGAGGTAATGGCCAAATGCAAGACCGCTTAAAAGGTGGAAACCAGAGGAATACGTAATTTCTTTAGGGCTTTTTTTGCTATTTTATGTTAATTTTCTGCAATGTTTTGGGAGGGAATCTGTCTAATTTTTTAAGCAAGTTGTCAACCACTCGCTTGGACAGCGAAATCTATAACTTTGGGAATGAGCAGTATGCCTTGTTACCGACGTTTTTTTGGATCATTGATCTTGCCGCTGGCCAGTCTGCAGCTCTTGGTGCCCGCCGTTTACGCTCAAGAAAACCTGCCTGAGTCCAACTCAGTCACCACTACCGCCCAATTTATTCAGATGGATGATTGCCAGCGTCAGGCCTTCGGCAATTATCAGCCCCTGAAACTTGCGCAGGAAGAAATCAACGTCGCTGACGCTAAGGCGCTGGAGGCGGCCCGAGAGCTGTGGCCGAATCTGGCAGCCAAGGGCGAGTACACCAAGGGTGCGGCCGTGGTGGAGCTGGGCACACCGGGTTTCACGGAAGAGAGCTACGGGCTCCAGGCGTCCTACACCATCTTCCAGGGTGGGCGGCTGTGGGCCACTTACAAGCAGGCCGACGCCAATTTGAAAATTGCCCGCCTCAAGTACGAAAAGACCCGTCAGGACATGATTTACCAAGTCACGGAAGCCTACTGGAATTTAGCCCGCGCCCAGGCCAATGTTTTCGACTATCAGGACGCCTTTCAGGAAGTCAGCAAGTATTCCACCATGGCTGAGAAGCTGCACGCATTTGGCACCCTGATGAAGAAGTTAATGCTGGCCGCGACATCCCAGAAACGGCAGTGCGAATATCAGATCCAGAGCTGCCAAGCGGATCTGGAAAAATTTTTGTGGAAGTGGACCGAGGCATTGGGACTGGCCGAGCCGCCAACTACCCGTCCGCAGACCGACATCCCCTTTGAGGAAAAAGAGATAAACCTGGATGAGTGCCTGAAGATGGCTACTGAGCACAATCCTGAAATTCAAATTCAAACCTTGACCCTGGAAGCCAGCCAATATGAAAAACAAACCAAGACCAGTTACGACTGGCCGAAAGTGGAGTTGACCGGTTTTTATGGCCGCAGCGGGGGAGCGTATGAGAGTGAAGTCCTGGAGCTGCGGGAGGATTACAATGTCGGGGTCAAGCTGACCCAGCCAATTGCTTGGAACTCACTGGGGCTCTCGGGATTTAACCAAAAGACCAGCCCTAAGCTGGGTCAGTCCTCGCTGACAGAGTCCAAGACCGCTTCCGGAACATTCAACTTTTTAGACGGATTCAAGAGTGCCTCAGAAAAGCAGGAAGCAACTTGGCGGCTTCATCAGGCGGAGTTCAATCTGGAAAAGGCCCGTAAAGATGTGGCGGCCGAGGTGCGGGAAGCCTACTTCAATTACCGCAAGGCACTGGCCCAGGTGAGAAATTCGCAGTTGGATTTAGATCTGGCTGAGCGGGAGTTGGCGATTCAGAAGATTAATCTTCGGGACGACAAAGCCACGTTGCCGGATGTGGCTGAGGCGAGGAACAAAGTGACTGGCTCACGGGTATCAATGCGCGAAGCCCGGGCGTTTTATCTGATCTCGCTGGCAGCTTTGAACAAAGCCGTGGGCGTTCCGGATCAGTTCAAGATTGCCGGAGACAAAATCCAGTCAGCGCAGGGAAGGTGAGTTTGAACATGAAAAAGATAAGGGTCAAAGACCTGCAAAAGTATATGCCGCTTGTGAAGAAATATCGCTTTCACATTGTCGGAGTTATCTGCGGCTTGATAGTGCTGATGATCGGGTTGAGCTGGTGGAGCAAGCAAAGCGGCGAGACCCAAGACGCGGAGGCCAAGAAGCAGGCAGCGGGTGAAAAAGGCGATTCGCAAAAGTACGTCCAGGTTTATAAGATCAAGAGCGTGCATTTCCAGGATGTGTTGCCCGGCCTGATGGGTACGGTACGCGGCTCATCCTTGGAGTTGAAGGGCGCACAGGATGAAAAATTGAACCAATACCATTTCAAGTCCGGGGATTTCGTGAAACGGGGCGCGGTCATTGCGGAACAGGATCATACCCGCACTCATGCCCGGCTGGTACAGGCGCAGATCAACCTCAAACGCAAACAAGCCTTATTTGATGTGGGCGGCGCATCGCAAGTGGAGTTGGATGAGGCACAGGAAGTCCTGAACATTGCCCAGAAGGATTACGAGGACACATTCATTACGGCGCCCAAGGACGGATACCTGGGCGAAGTCCTTTTGCAGGAAGGGGAACTGGTTAATCGTCAGACACCGGTGCTGTACTTTGTAAGTTCCGAAGATTCATTCATTGTTGAGACCAGCGTGATTGAACGCCGAGTCCGTGAGATCAAGGTGGATCAGAAGGCTCAAGTAACAATTGATTCCCTGCCCGGAGTAGTGATTGCTGGCCGGGTGATGAGTGTATCTCCAGAGGTAACCACGACCAGCCGCATGGCTCCGGTCAAGATCGAGCTGCCGGTTAAGTACCGCTACAAGCTCAGGCCAGGTCTTTCCGCCGTTTGCAGCATTGTCCTCTATGACCGCCAGACACCAGTTATTCCCAAGACCTGTTTAATTGCCGAGAAGGAAAAAGTGTATGTGGTGGATGAGAAGAAACAAGTGCATGGCCGGGATATACGCCTGGGGTATGAAGCCCGCGACTATGTCGAGGTGCTGCAAGGCTTGAACGAAGGCGAAATTGTGGTCAACCGGCCCGACTACGCCGGAGCGCAGGAAAATTCCACTGTCAGATTTGGTCAGCCAGAAGAGTACAAAGAGGGGAAATGAGTTGTAAGGGGCCTTCATGAAATTCATTGATTTCTCAGTTACCCGCCGCGTATCAATAAGCATGGTCTATGCCCTGATTTTCATCCTGGGCTGGATCTGTTGGCAGCGCCTACCTCAGGAATTCATGCCTTCCCTGGAATTCCCCCAGCTCATGGTCATGACCAGCTATGAAAATGCTTCCAGCCAGGAAGTGGAAACCCTTATCACCAAGGTAATCGAAGAAGCCTGCGGCACGGTCAAGGGTGTACGCCGTATCCACTCAGTTTCCAAGGAAGGCATCTCCATCGTCACGGTGGAGTTCCAATGGGGCGTGGATATGAACTTTGCCTCTCTGAACCTGCGCGAAAAAGTGGATTTGGTCAAGACCAAGTTGCCCAGGGAAGCGGAAGAACCCCGGATCGAGAAGTTCAATCCCTTTGCCTTGCCGGTCATGGTGTTGTCGCTGTCCGGTAACCGTCCGCCCCAGGAGCTGTTAAAGATTGCCAAAAGGCCTGTGGCCGAGTTACTGGAAAAGGTAAACGGTGTCGCCGCTGTCTCGGTCACCGGCGGGCTGGAACGGGAAATTCAGGTGGAACTGGATCAATCCAAGCTGGCCAACCACCAAGTGCCTATCCTGCAAGCTGCTGAGGCCCTCTCGCGGAGCAACATCACCTATCCAGCCGGGACCATCAAGGACAATGTCTACGAGTATGTGGTGCGTGTAATGGGCGCGTTCCTGGTTCCCCGCGAGATCGAGGACGTAGTGGTGAAGGTGGACCGGGACCGTGTGCTGCCCAGCGCTTTGGGTTCGCGAATGCCAGCGTCCAGCCGACGTTCCAAAGAAGGTGAAAGAAGAGATACTAACCAACCACAAGTATTAATGGGTTCCCTGGGAACGGTAAAGGATGGTTTGAAGGAACGGTCCAGTTACGCCCGCTATGATGGCCGGGAAAATGTGTCGCTGGCCATTTTAAAGCAGGGTGACGCGCATATCGTGGAAGTGGCGGAGGCGGCCAAGCACAAGCTGGAGGAGATTCAAAAGAAGCTGCCGCAGGGGATCAGCCTGAAAGTAGTCTACGACCAATCCATCTTCATCAAGGCCGGATTGCGCAAGATGTTTCAGGAAAGTTTGCTGGGCGCTGTCTTGGCCTTCATCGTCCTATTGCTTTTTCTCGGCAATTCCCGGGATGCCCTGTTGGTTTCAGCCTCCATACCTACCTCAATTTTCGCCACATTTATTTTCATGAACATGCAGGGTATCAGCTTAAATACCATTTCCATGACTGGGCTCGCGGTTGGCATTGGGCTGATTGTGGACGCGGCCATTGTGGTGGTGGAGAACATCACCCGGCATAAGGAAGCGGGTAAAACTGCTTTGGAGGCGGCAGCCCTTGGCACCAAGGAAATGATGGGTGCGATCACCAGTTCCAGCGCCACGACCATCGTGGTGTTTTTACCGTTGGTGTTTGTTCTGGGGGTTATCGGCCAAGTGTTTCGGGATCTCTCCTGGGCGATTGTTTACACACACTTGGCGGCCTGGGTGGTGGCCTTTACCTTGATTCCCATGTTGGCCGGGTGGCTGTATCACAAAGCGAGCAAGCGCCCAACTTGGTCAGAACCTCTAATGAATGCGGCAGGCAAATTTAACGGTCATTACACGCGCATCCTGCATTGGAGTCTGGACCATCCCGGCAAGTTATTGACGTACACCACGATTGCCTGGGTGTTGAGCGTGATCTTCTTATTTTTTATTCCTAAAACTCTTTTCCCCAAAATTGACCAGGGCCAATTCATCATGCAGATCGCGATGCCTGTCGGCACCCGGCTGGACATTACTAACCAGACCGTGCAGCAGATTGAGGATATATTGCAAAAAGTGCCGGAAGTGGAGCACCGCATGGTGACCGTGGGTTCGATTGCGCAGGAAGGCTTGCAGCCCATGGGCGTGAACGAGGCCCAGGTCGTGGTGGATCTGAAGGAACGCCGGAAGAAAAGTAGTGATGGCGTGATCCAAGTGATTAAAAACAAGATGGAAGGCATGAACCTAGGCGGAGCCAAGGTGGTCTTTCGTGAAGCCGGGGGCGCATTCGCGGGATTCGGCGGGGACGGTTCGCCGATTGTGGTGGAGATCAAGGGATATGACCTGAATGTATTGCAGAAGGTTTCCCAGCGAGTTATAAACGAGTTGCAAAAAGTATCCGGAGTATATAACACCGCCACGTCCTTGAACTTGAACTCGCCGGAGGTGGGGATTGATGTGGACCGGGAGCGGGCAGCGGCGTACAGCTTGTCAATCTCGGATCTGGCCAAGACACTTTCCACGGCAGTCCAGGGCAAAGTGGTATCCAAGTTCAGGGAAGAGGGCAAGGAAATAGACATCCGTTTGCGCCTGGCCGAAGCTGACCGCAATGACATCAAATCTCTGCACGGGTTATTGATTCATTCGCCCCTGGAACTGGACATCCCGCTGGAAGCCGTGGCCGCCATCAAGCCGCGCATGGGTCCGGCGGAGATTCTCCACTATGACCAGCAGCGTACAGTGCTGGTCACGGCCGGGTTATTCAAGAAATCCATAGATGAGGTCAAACCCAAGCTGGACAAGATTCTGGAGAAGATTCGCCATGATTTTCCGGATAATACTTTTGACCTGACCGGAGAAGCCGCACAGGTGGCGGATTCGTTTAACAGCCTAAAGCAGATTCTTATACTCTCGCTGCTCCTGGTTTACATGATCATGGCTGCCCAGTTCGAGTCCTTGTGGAAGCCGTTCTTGATCATGTTGACCATTCCGCTGGCATTAATCGGGCTGGGTCCAGTCTTGATTTTGACCGGGCATTCACTCTCTGCCATGGCCGGAATGGGCATGGTGCTGTTGTGCGGCATTGTGGTGAACAATGGCATTGTGCTGATTGATTTTGTGAATCATCGCGAAGGAACCAAGCCGCTTAAGGAAGTGTTGATAGACGCCTGTCATGTGCGTACTCGTCCGATTTTAATGACCGCTGCCACTAACATCCTGGGCATGTTGCCCATTGCGCTGGGGCTGGGCAGAGAAGCCAAGATGCAGGCACCCATGGCCGTGGTGATTTGTTTTGGCTTGTTCATCTCCACCATGTTGACCCTCGTTTTCCTGCCCACGTTGTATCTGGTGTTCACGGAAAAGATTATCAAGAAAAAGTTCGTCGCATAATATCATGAATTTCCTTCAAATCCTCCACCTGGCGGTTTTTGCGGTTCTGCTTATGCTGGCTGCCCGGCGGCTACCCAAGTTTGCCATTGGGCGGCCAGTGGCATTCCTGATGGTACTGTTCCTGACCGCCTTAGTGGGCCTTATTGGTCTGAAGCAGTTGCCGGTGGAGCTCATGCCCAACATCGCTTATGGCAATGTGACCATTTTCATTGATGTGCGAGGCGGCATGCCTCCACCGGAAGTCGAGCGGTTAGTGACCAAGCCAGTGGAAGAAGCCATGATGACGGTTTCCAAACTCCGCAATATCATTGCTTCCTCGAAGAAGCACCGGGCAGTTATTACATTGGAATTCGAGCCGGGCATGAACATGAATTTGGCTACCCTGGAAGTCCGCGAGAAATTTCTGCGCATCAAGAACAAGCTGCCCAAGGAAATCGAGCGCCCGGTCATTGCCCATTACGAGGAATCAGACGCGCCGGTAGTAATTGCGGCTTTGACCTCGCCACGGTTCACGCCGGAAGAGTTGCGGCGGATCGTGGAGGAGAAGCTCAAAGAGAAGATTATCCGCACCGAGGGCGTGGCCAACGTGGAGATCGGTGGCGGCCGGGAAAGAAAGATATTGGTGGAGTTGGACCGCGCCAAGTTGGTGGCTTTCAACCTGCCCATGAAGAAGATCGTGGCCATCCTGGAGCAGAACAATCTCAACCTGCGCGTGGGCGAAATGGCGGAGGCCTCTCAGAACCTGGGGCTGCGGGCTGTTGGCTCTTTCCAGACCGTGGAAGAGATCGGCGATGTCGGAGTGGCAGTCTCTTCCAGCGGCGGCCTCATCCGTCTCAAGGACTTGGGCGAAGTCAAGGATGATTACATGGAGGCTGAGTCGCTTTCGCGGTTAAATTCCAAGGCTGCCGTGACCCTGTACATCCAGAAGGAAAGTTCGGCCAACACAGTGCGCGTGGTTAGCCGAGTGAAAAAAGTGCTTGAGGATTTTAGGGGGACACTCGGTGAGGACATCCAGCTCCTGATTGTTTCGGACCAGGGAAGGGCCATTGAAAACGCCATCCGCTCCGTGAAGATGACCATGTTCTTCGGCGTAGCCCTGGTGGTGCTCATCCTGAGCTTGTTTCTGAGCGAGACTTTCTTCACGCGTTTTTTATCCGGAACACTGTTGATCCTCTTGTTCCTGGTACTGGTTATCTTTTTCGCCCTGCATATCCAGTTGGAATCCAGCATGTGGATCGTAATCGTGATATTGCTGGGCTTGTCTTTATTGGCTTTTAAGCGGGGAGACTTGCGCCCGGCGTTCGTAGTCGCGGGTTCCATTCCAGTGTCGCTGCTGATTACTTTTGCCTGGATGTACTTTGAGAAAGTTTCGATTAACGTTATATCTCTCTCGGGCCTGGTTCTGGGCATTGGCTTGTTGGTGGATAACTCCATCGTGGTGTTAGAAAATATCGACCGCTTAAGGCGCAAAGAACCATCTGTCCCAGTCGGAGTGCAAGTGGAGCGGGCAGTGCAAGAGGTAGTGGGGCCGATGGTGGGAGGCACACTTACCACGGTGGTGGTGTTTTTGCCCTTTACCATGCTCCAGAAGCAAACCCAATTGCTCTATGCCGGAATCGCCTTCACAGTCACTGCCACGTTGCTTTCATCGTTATTTTCTTCTGTTACTTTAATTCCAGCGCTCGCTTCACGTTTGCGAAAAAGCGAAAAAGCTCATACTGGATTTACGGTCGGGTTTGAGCAGGGAATGCAAAGGATGCTGGTTTCTCTGCGACAGGTTTTCCAAAAAATATTAGGACACTTACGAGCACAGATGAAGACATTGGCGATTATTGGCATTGCAATACTGGTCATAGCCATGGTCTGGGGATTACGTTTGACCTTGGACACAGCCGCATATCTTGTCGTTGTCCTAGGAGCTTTGGGATTGGGAATATATTTGATGCGGCACTACACCTATTATCTGAAGTGGTTTTTAGGCCATAAGAAAATGATCCTAGGTGCGGTTATGGTGTTGTTTGCCGCTGCCATGTTGATTTTCATTTACCGCCTGCCCAAGGATTTCATGGCTGCTTCGGAGGAGAGCGAATTTGTAGTGTTCGTGGAGCTAGCCTCGGGGACTCGCATTAATATCTCGGACCAAGTGGTTAAGGAAGTGGAGAAGCGCATCCGGGAGACGCCGGAAGTTAAAGACATGATCCAGAACCTGTCCACCCGAGTGGAGGGCTGGTCCTCGAAAGTATATGTGACCTTGAAGCCACGGGCCGAACGGTCCCTTTCCACCCAGGCTGTGATTGATAAGCTCCGGCCCAGGCTGAAACATATTGGCGAGGACTACGACACGTTTGTTTATTTCTCCGAGCCTCGCAGCGGCAAGGAGATATTTATTGAAGTCTACGGGGAAAATTATAAGACCTTGTCACAGTTGGCCATGCAACTTGCTTCGGGTCTGTCCAAAATACCCCAGTTGTCTGATGTCAAGGTGCGTTATCGGCCAGGGCAACCCGAGGCCACGGTGCAAATCAATCCGGCCAGGGCAGCCATGTTGGGGTTTGACAATCAGGAAATTGCGGAGTCTCTCCACGGGATGATCCGAGGTTTGCGGGCCACTTCGTTTTTTAGCCGGAACGAGGAAGTGGAGACCGTGGTGCGCTTGAATCCTGCTCAATGCCAGACCGTGGATCAGTTGAAGGTTTTGCCCATGGCTTCGTCAGGTGGTTTCTTTGTGCCGCTGGAGCAAGTGGCCAGTCTGGAGTTTGGACTTTCACCCAGCGAGATCTGGCACCGCAACAAAACCCGCATGATCCAAGTCTCGGCCAATCTTGGTTCCATGCCTTTAGGCGCGGCAGCCACCCAGGTGCAGAAAGTTATCCAATCCATGAAGTTTCCAGAAGACTATTATGCGGACATCGGGGGGGATTATGAAAACATGGTTCAATCCAGCCGGAGTTTCTCCCAGGCTCTGGTGCTGACCTTTATTTTGATATTTGTGGTCATGGCGTGCCAGTTTGAATCTTACAGCCAGCCGTTTATTATCATGATCACAATTGCGCTCTCCAGCATCGGAGCCGTGGCTGCGCTGGCTATTTCCAAAAGTACGGTGACGCTTGGCGTATCCATCGGCATGCTCATGCTGGGCGGGATGGTTGTGAATAACGGCATCATCCTGGTGGATCGGATTAACAACCTGAGGAAGCTTCATCCGCTCATTAGCGTGGAGAAGATTATTATCTGGGCGGGCAAGCATCGCATGCGTCCGATTTTCATGACCATGGCCACCACGGTCTGCGGTCTTTTGCCTATGGGGTTGGACCGCAGTGAATCCTCCGTGTTGTGGAGTCCGCTGGCCATCACGGTTATTGGCGGGCTGATCAGCTCGGCTATATTCACACTGTTTGTGGTGCCGTGTTTTTATCTGGTCTTTGAAAGATTAAAGGGAATCACGAAAGCCGATTTTCGGTTTTCGATGATTACAAAGAAACTGACCATAAAAAGGCGTTGATAAAAGCCAACATGAGAGGTAATATCAAAACAGGCAGTTGAATTAAATGTTTTTTTTAAAAAGTTCTTCGACATCCACACCAAGCGTATCGGCGATTTTATCAATATTCTCCATGCCAAGATTACGCTGGCCGGACATAACCTTGGAAAGATGGCTTTTAGTGATTCCGGATTCAAAAGCGAGTTTTTCCATGGTCATATCTTTTTTCGCGAGGATCGCCCGGATGTTTGTAATAAGGCGTTTATTTATTTTTTTCATGAAAGCATAGTATCAATTTTATTTGGCCAAGTAGTTGGCGAGTGGCCAACAAGATTGTGTTTTTAATAATGTTGTCGAAGGGATAACTGCGCCCTTTGAGTTGGCTGGATGCCAACATTGGTATGAATGATCAGTGCCTGGCAGATTATCGGAGTGAAAAAAAAGGCCGGTAACAGCCTAAAGTAAACAAGTGAAAAGGAGCGATTAGCATGACAAGTGAGCAAGTCGTTTTTTACATTCTGCTAGCGTTGGTCCTGGGGCTGTTACCGGCCATCATTGGAAAGATCAAGGGGTATTCATTTCTGGTTTGGTGGTTCTTGGGCGCGGCATTTTTTATCATTGCTTTCCCTTTGGTGGTGTTCATAAGCAGCGACTATAAAAAATGTCCATTCTGTTCGGAAAAAATAAAAAAAAGCGCGACTGTTTGCCGCTTTTGCCAGCGGGAATTAAGTTTGAAGTAAGGCGTGTGGAGAAAAGCAAAACTGATTTGGAGGCGATGATTATGAAGAAGACACCAATTTTTATTTTGATTACCATGCTGGCTTTGACTTGCCAGGTGAATGCAGGGACATTAAAGGATTTGTATGACAAGGCTTGCAATAAAAGGGAATACATTGAATTGACCAATGGGGCATATAGGCTCCCGCTGGGTGTTGATCTGGCGGAGTTTATTTCGTGGTGCGAGGTTAATAAAGCAATTATCAATAACGAACTCTTGGAAGGACAGCGCAAAGAATTGGAAGGAATCATAAAAAGGGGATTGATCGATGGATTGGTCGGGTTTTCAAATATTATCGGCGGTACCAGTAAGGAAGCGAAGGAAGCGGACCGGGAAGCCAAAAAGATTGCGGGTTATAAATGGCCGGAACTATTGGGTCTCTTAGCCAAACTGGAACAAGGGGAAAAGGTTCCTTTTCATTTCGAGAAAATGGATTTAAGCTATTTCAAAGAAAAAATTGCTGCCTTTAATGGCCTGCCGGTGTTCACTTGCGGAAGTCAAAAATATATTTTTGAAAACATTTATTTTGATGCCTCTGGAGCGGCCAAATACTATTTGGAAAAATATAGTGATGTAAAGATCAAGGATGAGAACGGGAATGAGGAATTTAGAGCAGATGTTTTTCAGGCGAGTTTACAGAATGGCAGGAAGCTAATCAAAGCTTTCACAAACCGTTATGCAATTCATTTAACCCTTGCCATGGATGAAGCGAAAGGGAACGGGCTGAAAAACGTTGATGTTTTGTTTTGGAGAGACGACAATGGCCGTTTCAAATCGTATCAGGCAGTTTATCATTACAACCCGGAGTATTTAGAGCTGTTAACAAAGAACCTTGATGAAAAATATGGCAAATCGGAAATCTCTGAAGAACAATCGTCCGAGGACCAGTCTTTGAATGCGGCGTTTTTAGAAATAAGCGGGAGTAAATGGGCAACGGACATAAGGTATTGGCGTAAAAATATTTATATGCGTCAAACTGGAGAATTGGATTTGGTCTATTTTGAAAACAAGCTGGGTGAGAGAATAATTAAAGACATCGAGGAGGACATCATGGTCCTTCGTGAGAACTATAAGAAAGAGTTGGAAAAAAGGGAGAAAAACCTAAAAAATAATTTTTAATAAAACGTTCTTCTGAATTGGTTCGCCAGTGAATTAGAGGTCGATGATTAATGGTTCTTGTGATATATTTCGGGATTCAAATTGATTCGTTTTGAAGGTTATGTAGTTGCAATATTTTCAAAGGGACAATTTTACAGTTTTATCTCAATGCTTTTCTGGTAAAAGGGTTTTTTTGAAAATTTTTAGCAATGAATTCTAGGGAATACTGTCAAAAGTAATGGGGGGTTTATCATGCGAAAGAATATTATTTGGCTGATAGCGGTGGTTGTGCTGGTCCTGGCAGTGTTGGGGATTTGGAAAGTGGCAAAGCATAAATCATCCAAGCCCGTCTCCGCTGTATTGGTTAGCCCGGAGGGTACTAAAATCAAGTTATCAGCTTCGGAGGCCATGAATTCCCAGCAACTGATTCCGGTTTTGCCTGGTAAAAATGTGGCTGGTCCCAATGCTGCTCAGGGTGCCATGAAAACCGTGAATGATGTCCAGGAAATCAACCGGATTAACAAAGAAAATGCGAAATAAACGCTGGAATCACTATACAGGAAACTGGGC
>JAGVPM010000129.1 GCA_020052235.1 Candidatus Goldiibacteriota bacterium | reverse complement strand
GTCGGTGGCATAGATTGAAACCGGGAAATAAACACCCGACAATTCAGAACCGGCTCCATAGGAATTGGCAACCCCGCCTTTAGGCTCCGTGGGAGTAACACCCGAATACCAACCGGCAGCCACCACGCCGCCAACGCCGCTTGCCATATTGGAATTACCGCTGCCCTCCACCAAAATCTGACCCGGCGCTTGTAAAGCCAGACCATACGCCGCCGCCGGATTTACGGTCATGCTGGGCGTGGTACCGGAAAGTATCGAAACATTGGAAGTATTCGTCGCTGTGATGCTTGCCGGTGCCGCACGATGGAATTTGAAATCATACGGATACGCAACCGAGTTGTTTAAAGCGCCATTCACAAAATTCGCATATCCATTATTATAATCAAGCCGCGCCGCCGCCCAAGTAGGTGCAAAAACATCCGTGGACGTAATAGCCACATAATCAATGGCACCTTTGGTCACATTGCCGTACGCGTCATAGGCAAATAAAATGTAAATAATACTTGCCTCTTGCAAAGAGTCTGAGTACACTTATGCACTTTGTTTCATTTGCATGAAATCGTGCCGGTTTTGGCCGGCGGTAAGAAAACTTATTTTAAGAAAAGAGGAAAAGAAATTGCCAGTCCGTAATGATATTCGAAATGTTGCCATTGTAGCGCACGTTGACCATGGCAAAACCACCTTAATTGATGCCATGCTCAGGCAGAGCGGAACTTTCCGCAGCAATGAAACGGTCCAGGAACGCGTGATGGATTCAAACCCCTTGGAACGCGAACGCGGAATTACCATTTTTTCCAAACATGCCTCGATCCAAATCGGAGACGTAAAGGTTAATATTATTGATACGCCGGGTCACGCGGATTTCGGCGGGGAAGTGGAACGCATCCTGCAGATGGTGGACGGTATTCTTTTGTTGGTGGATGCGGCCGAAGGCCCGTTGCCTCAAACCAAATTTGTTTTGCGCAAAGCCCTGGATCGCGGCTTGAAAGCCGTGGTGATTATCAACAAAATCGACCGCCCGGATGCCGAACCGCACAATACCCTGGATAAGATTTTTGACTTGTTCGTATCCCTGGGTGCCACGGATGAACAATTGGATTTTTCCGTACTCTATGCCAGTTCACGTCAGGGATTTGCCCGCACGGAAATGGATGATAAATCCGATAATTTAGTGCCTTTGTTTGAAGCCATTGTGCGTGATTTGCCCGGCCCCAATGTGGAACCGGAAAAGCCTTTGCAGTTACTGGTGACCAATACGGATCACTCGGACTATCTGGGCCGCTTGGCCATTGGCCGCATTACCCGCGGCAACATCCGCAAGATGCAGACTGTGATGAATATCCGGCATAAGGATCAAGCCCAAAAGCAGTTCAGAGTGACTATGCTCTACACCTATGATGGACTCAAACGGGTTGAAGTTGAGAAAGCCGAAGCCGGAGATATTGTAGTGTTGGCTGGTTTGGATGACATTTTTATCGGCGATACGGTTGCGGATTTTGAATTTCCCGAAGCTTTGCCGGGGTTGACCGTGGATGAACCGACCTTGAACATGATTTTCTGCGTCAACAACAGCCCGTTCGCCGGAAAAGAAGGGCAGTATGTCACCACGCGCCATTTGCGTGAACGCTTGTACCGCGAAGCCTTGACGAACTTGAGTCTGCGCGTGGAAGATACGGATTCGCCGGACTCCATGAAAGTATCCGGACGCGGTGAATTGCACTTGGCAATTTTAATTGAAACCATGCGGCGCGAAGGCTTTGAATTTCAAGTCAGCAAGCCGGAAGTTATTTTGCATTACGAAGGCGACGTGGTACTGGAACCTTACGAAGAATTAACCCTCGATGTTTCCCAAGACTTGGTTGGGGCTTGTATCGAACGGTTGGGTTCACGCAAAGCGGAAATGGTGAACATGCACACCACACCCGACGGGCATACCCGGGTGGTATTCATGATTCCGTCACGTTGCTTGGTGGGTTTCCGCAGTGAATTTTTAACCATTACGCGCGGTGAAGGCCTTTTGAACCACATGGTGGCCGGCTATCAAGCGTTTAAAGGCGGCACAGTCGGACGTACTCGCGGCGTGCTGGTGGCTTCTGACCCCGGAACCATTACCGCCTATGCTTTGTTTCAGTTGTCGGACCGCGGCATCTATTTCGTGGATGCGACTGAGGAAGTTTACACGGGTATGATCGTAGGCGAACATTCACGTGATTCGGATTTGTCCATCAATGTGTGCCGCACCAAGGCTATGAGCAATATGCGCAGCAAATCAGCGGATGAAGCTTTAACCATTCAGCCGCCGCGTAAAATGAGCTTGGAACAAAAATTGGAATATTTGAACGATGATGAACTTTTGGAAATTACACCGAAATCTTTGCGTTTGCGCAAAAAGATTTTAGATGCCACGGAGCGCAAGCGTCAAACGCGCAACCGTGAGAAAATGGAAGAAAACGAATAATATCATTGGCGGCCGACGGGAAAGCGTAGGGAACGGTTTTAAACCGTTCCCTACAATGCCTGGTTAACCTTCGCGGGCTTCTTCGGATTCCTGAGGATTCTTTTTTTCTTTCTCGGCCATGAAATGGTCGAATTCAGCTTCACTCAACAGTTCTACGAAAAACGTTGCACCTTGTCCGGGCTTGGATTCGACCCGGATTTTCCCCCCGTGTTCTTCCATGATGCTCTTGCAAATAAAAAGTCCCAGCCCGGTGCCTATGCCCACGGGTTTAGTGGTGAAGAACGGATTCCAGAGTTTTTCTATGTTTTCTTGGAGAATTCCCGGCCCATTGTCTTGGACTGAAAAAATCAAATGGTTTTGCGGAGTTCCTTGGGCCGAAATGTGGATCACAGCATCCTTGGTACCGGACAATGCGTCGGCGGCATTGCCGATCAGGTTGACTAAAATTTGTGTAATCTGGACGGCATTGCCCTTGACTGGAAAGGGGATGGGGGGAATGTTGGCGCTGGTTTCCACCCGGTTTTTGGTTTTGGGCATGCAGATTTCCAGTGCGTCGTCAACGCACTCTTGGGGGTTGAAAATAGCTATTTCGCCGCCATTTCCATGTGCGAAAGTACGCATGCCGTCTATGATGTTGTGCATGCGTACGGAAGCTTTTTCTAAGCTGTTGAACAAATCACTAATGGCATTGGAGCCGATGGAGAATTTTTGGTGGCGCTCTGATTCTTGAAAGACCGGATTAACGTCATGCATCCAAACCCGTTTGATCAACTTGATATTGCCCTGGACCACGGTGAGCGGATTGTTAATTTCATGCGCAATGCCTGCGGCCATAGTTCCCAAGGTGACCATGCGGTCGGCTTGCACCAATTGGCGCGCCCGTTCCTGCGCCAAAGCTTCCATTTCCGATGAATACTTGCGCAATTCCGCGTTCATTCGTTCCAACCGTTTTTCATATTCCACCACCCGGGCCCCAACGGAAATACGGCTTTTCAACTCATCCTTATCAAAAGGTTTGGTAATGTAATCATTGGCTCCACTGTCCAAACCGGTGGTAATGTCCTCGGTTCGGTCATTGGAGGTCAGGAGAATCAGATAAATAAATTTTGGCAAAGGGTTATTTTTCAGGCGTTGTACAATTTCCAAGCCTTCCAATCCGGGCATAAGCCAGTCCAGGAGGGCAATATCAGGTTTGGCGGTTTGAATAAGTTCCCAGGCTTGATTTCCATCGTGAGCTAAAATAACCTCATAATTTAAACGTTTTATGGTGGATTCCAACATACGTAAGGTGATCAGATCATCGTCCGCCAATAATATTTTCATTTCCATGACTCCTGAGCCTTCAACTATTTTTATTCTATACTCAGTATCGGAATTATCAGGGGAAAAATGATAGAAAGGATAAAAAAATCAGGGGTAATGGGCCGATATAGGGTGCTCGTCACCCCGTTGAAAAACGGGGTCCATATAAGTCTGAAAAATATGAATGGATCCCGGCTAAATTCATGCCGGGATGACGGCAATTAAGTGCAACTTGGCCGTTGTAAAGGTCTTGGCGGCCAAGTACCCCTGTGTTATGATAAATTTTAATCAGGGTTTTTATTATCGGTGTCAAAATTAAACAGTAAATAAACTGTTGAACTTAAATGAGCCGGAATTGGAAGGGGGAGGTTCCCATGTGGGATTATACGGATAAAGTTAAAGAGCATTTTTCCAAACCGCATAATGTCGGTTCAGTGGAAGACGCCAATGCGGTAGGTGAAGTTGGCTCCATTGTTTGCGGAGACGCTTTGCGTTTATCTTTGAAGGTGGACAAAGCCACGGAGAAGATAGTGGAAGCCAAATTCCAAACGTTCGGATGCGGCAGCGCCATTGCATCTTCCAGTGTGTTGACGGATATGATTTTAGGTAAAACCTTGGATGAAGCTGCGAAAATCACCAATCGTGATATTGCCAATGAATTGGGCGGCTTGCCCAAGGAAAAAATGCATTGTTCGGTCATGGGCATGGAGGCCTTGGAAGCGGCCATTGCCAATTACCGCGGCCAGGGAGTGGCGGACAGCCACCTGCATGAAGATGAAGAAGGCGAACTGGTTTGTAAATGTTTCGGCATCACGGATAAAAAAATAGAACGCACCATAAAGGAAAATCATCTGCATACATTGGAAGAGGTAACTAATTTTACCAAGGCCGGCGGCGCGTGCGGGAGTTGTCATTGGAAAATCGAAGAAATTATCCGCAAAGTGCATAAACAAGAACTGGAAGCCAAGGCTGAGGAGAAACCCAAAGGCTTGACCAATCTGCAGCGTATGAAGCTGGTGCAGGAAACATTGGACCGGGAAGTGCGCCCGCAATTGCAAAAAGATGGCGGCGATTTGGAGCTGGTGGACATTGAAAATAAAAACGTCAAAGTGCGCCTGCTGGGCATGTGCTCGGGCTGTCAGGTGTCGCGCTTTACCCTGCGCGATTTGGTTGAAGCAAAATTAAAGGAATTTGTGGAACCGGATATTACCGTGGAGGAGTTGCGGTCATGACACCCATCATCTATTTAGACAACAACGCCACCACCCCGGTGGCCCCGGAAGTATTAGCGGCTTTGCTCCCGTTTTATCAAACCCGCTATGGAAATCCTTCGAGCATGCACACCTTCGGCGGAGAAGTCGCGCACGATGTGGAACATGCCAGGCAGCAGGTAGCTGCGCTGTTTAATTCACGCGAGAGCGAAGTGTTGTTTACCAGCTGCGGCACGGAATCGGATAATGCGGCTATCCGCGGCGTTTTGGAAGCTTTGCCCGAGAAGAAACACATCGTGACCACTCGTGTTGAACATCCGGCTGTTTTGAATTTGTGCAAGCATTTGGAAAACCGCGGTTATCGTGTTACATATCTGGCGGTGGATGCCCAGGGACGTTTGGACTTGGACGCATTGCATCACGTTTTGACGCCGGATACCGCATTGGTTTCGATTATGTATGCGAATAATGAAACCGGAACCGTGTTCCCGATTCAAAAGATAGCGGAGATTGTCAAAGAGCAAGGTATTATTCTGCACACCGATGCCGTGCAGGCTGCAGGCAAGCTCTCCTTGGACATGAATTCCATTCCGGCGGATTTGGTTTCCATATCCGGGCATAAATTGCATGCCCCAAAAGGCGTTGGAGCCTTGTATATCCGGCGCGGGACCAAGTTTGTGCCGTTTATCATCGGCGGTCACCAAGAACACGGGCGCCGCGGAGGCACGGAAAATGTGGCCGGGATCGTGGGGCTGGGCAAAGCCGCGGAATTGGCAGCGGCCAATTTTTCAAATGAAACGCGCCAGGTGGCCGGGTTGCGCGACCAATTGGAGGCGGGAGTGTTGAAAGCCGTACCGCATGTCCGCGTGAATGGCGACCGGGAGCATCGGTTGCCCAATACCACCAACATAAGTTTTGAGTATATCGAGGGCGAAGCCATTCTGTTGAAAATGAACGATCAGGGAATTTGCGCTTCCTCAGGGTCGGCTTGCACTTCCGGCTCCCTGGAGCCTTCCCACGTACTGCGCGCCATGGGAGTGCCTTTCACGGCCATTCATGGTTCAATCCGCTTTTCATTTTCGCGCTACAATACCCGGACTGAGGTTGGTGAGGTGTTGGAAGTTTTACCGGACCTTATTTCCGGATTGCGGGAAATGTCTCCGTTTTGGGCGCGCCGGGATAAAATGTAAGCATGCGTCAGGCATGACGGGAAAACAGTCTAAAGAATTTTTAAGTCCGGCAACTTAAAATTATTGGCAGAGAAAAAACGAGGCGGAAGGGGAGAATATGAGCGCGGCAAAATCGGGAGATACAGTTAGGGTTCATTATACCGGCAGTTTTTCGGATGGAGCGGTGTTTGATTCTTCCATAGGAGGAAATCCGTTGGAGTTCACTTTGGGTCAAAAACAAGTGATTCAGGGATTTGAATCCGTGGTTTTAGGCATGAACGTGGGCGAGTCCAGGCATACCCTGATTCCTTGCGACCAAGCGTATGGACCGGCGCTGCCGGAAATGATTTTTGAAATTGAACGTTCTAATTTCCCGCCGGACTTGCAGATTACCCTGGGTTTGGAATTGGGAATCAACATGCCCAACGGCCAAGTCACCCCGGTGAAGGTGGTCGGCATGGATGCGAATAAAATCAGGCTGGATGCCAATCATCCCTTGGCGGGGAAAGATTTGAACTTCAAGATTGAATTGATTGAGATCGTGGGGATGCCTCTGGGATAAAGCCTTCCACTATAAAAACTATATAATTTTAAATTGTTCGGAAAGCATCATTAACCGTTTTTTTATCTCGTCGCTGATGGCACTCAGTTGTTCGGTGGTCGCGGAGTATTCTTCGATGACCGAGGTGATGTCGCGGATTTTAGTTTTTACCGTATCTACGCCGACGGTTTGAATTATCGTTAACTCATTGATTTGGGAATAATCTTTGGAGAAGTCATTTAATAAGGTATTTAAATAATCCAAGGCTTGTTGGGAAGAATCGGCCACGCTGCGGACATTGGAAATTTTATTTTCGTTCTGGTGTGAAATTTCAATGGCTTTTTGAGTTTGGTTCATCACTTTGGCAATTATGCCGGTCACATCTTTGGCGGAATTGGAACTTTGTTCCGCCAATTTTCGGACTTCATCGGCCACCACGGCAAATCCACGCCCGTTTTCTCCAGCCCGCGCAGCTTCGATGGCCGCGTTTAAAGCCAGCAGATTGGTTTGGGAAGCAATGGATTTAATGATTTCAACGAATTGGCCGATTTCTTGGCTCGATTTTCCCATATCTTGGATTAATTTTATGAAGGAATCCAACGTCTGCTTAATTTCGTGCATCAAAGCAACGCTTTTGGATGCTTCCGTGTTTTTTTGCTGGGTTTGCGTCATGGCTTGGGAATTTTTGGACATGACATTTTTAATGAATTCCGTCACTTGGATAAACGAGTCATTCAAGTTATCCGCAATATGGGATATATCCAGGATGGTTTCGCTGTGATGCGCGGCAGCTGTGGCAATTTGTTCAATGGAGCTGACTATTGCGCCATCATCTCCAAAATGTCCTGGGTTTCGGATTTGGCCAGGTTGATTTTTTCTGTGAGTTTTGCATGCTGAGCATTTTGCTGGGATTGAGCAAGCAAGCGTTGATTTAAGGCCATGCAGGGTTTTTGCAAAGCAGGTAAAGAAGCTATAAAATGGGATGCGTCCTGATTTTGCAGCCAATTCTGAAGAATATCGGCCATCGCGGTTTGGTATATCGTTTGTTCTGCTGTTTGTTTCTTCCAAAGATAAAAAGCAAATCCTAAACCGGCCGCCAGTCCTAAAATCAGTCCGATCCACATAGAAATATTGATCCAGGTAAGCGGCGCGAATAGTCCTCCAAGTTGAGGGGGCGTTGATTTATTTTCAAATCCAGTATAATAAAGAAAATCATGCATTAAAAGGGAAATGTCGGAAATAAAGCGGCGGGAAAATTTTATTTGTTTTTAGCAATTATACGGTACAATACAAAACCGTTTTGGAAATAGGCTGGTATCAATACTTTGGGGGGTAAAACATGCTGTTTTTACAGAGCGCGGCCGGGTTTATAGGCTTGGCTTTGCTGGCCTGGGGTTTATCTGAAAAAAGGAATGTGATTCATTGGCAGGCGGTTTTGGTGGGCATGGCCATGCAAATCATGCTGGCACTATTGTTTTTGAAATTGCCGGGCAGTCAGGTGGTTTTTTTGTGGCTGAATCATGCCGTGGATGCTTTGGCCATGGCCACGGAAGCCGGGACTTCCATGGTATTTGGTTATTTGGGCGGCGGATCTTTGCCCTTTACGGAAAATCATCCCGGAGCTGCCTATATTCTTGCCTTCAGAGGGTTACCGTTGGTTTTGGTCGTAAGTGCCTTATCATCACTTTTATTTTATTGGAAAGTGTTGCCTTGGGTAGTGCGAATGTTTGCCCGGTTGCTGCAACGTTCCATGGGCATCGGCGGCGTGGAAGGGTTTGGAACCACGGTTAATATATTCGTGGGCATGGTGGAGGCGCCTTTGTTGGTGAAACCCTATCTGGCCAAAGTTTCGCGAAGCGAGTTGTTTTTAGTCATGGTCTCGGGCATGGCCGGCATTGCAGGCACGGTGATGGTGTTGTACGCCGCCATATTGAAAGATGTCATTCCTGGTGTTTTAGGTCATTTGCTGGTGGCTTCAATTTTAAGCGCACCGGCGTCGGTGGTTACTGCCAAACTTATGGTTCCGGAATTAGGAACACCATCCTCCGGGGAAATTGATTTAAAACAAGAGGCCCATGGAGCCATGGATGCCATAACCCGGGGAACGTTTGAAGGAATTCAATTGCTCATCAGCATCATCGCCATGTTGGTTGTCTTGGTGGCATTGGTGCACCTGGTGAACATGGGGTTGGGCATTATACCATCCTGGGGCGGACAAGCCTTTACTCTGCAAAGGGTATTTGGTTGGTGTTTTGCACCCCTGACTTGGTGCATGGGGGTTCCTTGGTCTGAGATTTCCCAAACCGGGGCTTTGATGGGCACCAAAACGGTATTGAATGAATTTTTGGCGTATATTGATTTAGCACATTTAACCACCATAACTCCGCGCACACGGTTGATTATGCTGTACGGTTTATGCGGTTTTGCGAATTTTGGGTCCCTGGGCATCATGATCGGCGGCATGGGGGCCATGGTTCCGGAACGGCGTCAGGAGATCGTGGCCTTGGGATTTAAATCCATTATTGCCGGTGCTTTGGCAACTTGCATGACCGGCGCGGTTATTGGGATGTTGTATTAATTTTACCGGTGTAGGGAACGGTTTTAAACCGTTCCCTACATTCATACATCAAGCACCGCGTTTTTCCAAATGATGATCCAAAACCAAAAGCCCGCCGGTTGATCCTTTGGCCATTTCCAGTTTTTGCACGATATCCAAGGTTTGCGCTTCCTCTTCGACCTGTTCGTTGACAAACCATTGTAAAAAGACCACCGCTGCATGATCTTTTTCAGCCATGGCTTTTTCAATGAAACGATTATAAATCTGGCTGACTTTTTGTTCATGCTCGTAGGCGGCCTTTATGGCTGCCAGCGGTGAATCCCAGGCGGCTGCCGGAGCGGCTATGAGCTTGAGGTTCACTGTGCCATTCCGTTCAATTATATAATTATAGTTTTTTTGCGCATGCGTCATTTCTTCGCCGGCCTGGACTTTCAGCCAGTGGGCAAAACCGTGCAGATTTAAAGTGGAGAAGTACGCGGACAGGGCCAGGTACAAATACCAGGAATACAGTTCATCATTGATGCGCTGATTAAATTCCTCTTGCATGGTGGTTGCCAACATGATGTGCCTCCTTGAGTAGTGAATCCTTTATTGTTTAGACCCGAAATGAAAAATTTGGTGCTGGATAAGTGGAAATCCATATAGTTGAAATGGCCGGAATTTTTATGTATGGTATACTCCCTATACGGGCAAAACAAGTAAAAATCACTGGAATTTCCAGCCGGCATTGATTACAATAGCGCCCGATTTTATACCCCCCTGGAGTCTGCCTGTTTTACCGGGTGATTTCATATTGAAGAAGGAGTTTACTTGCTATGAGTAAGATCGGAAGTGCCAATCCGCAATTGATTCAAGCTTTGGAAAGCACGGAAAAGGGAAATTCGATGTTTGAAAAACAGATTCGGCAAATGCCGTTGCCGGTCATTAAGGATTTTGTCGAAGGCGGCGGTATTGTTCCGGCGCATTTTTCAACTTCGACCGAGACGTTGCCCCCCAGCAAAGATGGGGCGGCAGTGTCGGCGGGTTTTCCTAATTTATACCCTGTGACCGGAAATTCCGTGTTGCAATCCACCACTACCGAACGCCCGAAAACCTCGGGGAAACGCGTAGCAGTGTTATTTTCCGGCGGACCCGCGGCCGGAGGGCATAATGTATTGGTGGGTTTAAAGAAGGTGTTGGGCACGCAAAATATCCTGTTGGGCATTAAAAACGGCCCCAAGGGCTTGTTGGAAGGGACTATGTTTGAAATTACCGAAAAAGCCTTGGAGACTATTGTCAACACTGGCGGTTTTGATTTTTTAGGCTCGGACCGCACCAAAATTAAAACCAGTGAACAATTCAATCAGGTTAAAACGGTTTGCCATGATCAGAAGATTGACGCCTTGGTGGTGGTGGGCGGCGATGATTCCAACACCAATGCGGCCGTATTGGCCGAATATTTGTTTAAAAATGTGCATAGTGACGGCCGCGGGGTTCAAGTTTTGGGTGTGCCAAAGACCATAGACGGCGATTTGCAGGTCGAATCCCTGTTGCCAATCTCCTTTGGGTTTGATACGGCCACTAAAACATATGCTGAAATGGTCGGAAACATTCTTCAGGATACGCCGTCGTCCCGCAAATATTGGCATTTCATTAAACTGATGGGGCGCAGCGCCAGCCATGTAGCTTTGGAAGTTGCTTTGCAAACCAAGCCGGCAGTCACCTTTGTGTCCGAAGAAATTGAGAACCGCAAGTATTCACTCTCCCATATCGTAGATATTATCTGCCGCTCAGTCGCACGCAGGGCCGGAAAAGGGATTAACCACGGTGTGGTGATTATCCCTGAAGGGTTGATTGAGTTTATTCCGGAAATGAAACAGTTGATCACGGAATTGAATGAAGTCATGGCTCATTCGGAAAAAATGTTGAGCGAAACGCATGATGTGGGTGAAAAGAAAAATTTCATCTATGGGAAAATCTCGGCTGAATCCGCCAAGTTGATGGCGTCATTGCCGGATGAATTTGAGAACATGTTGCTGCTGGACCGCGATTCGCACGGCAATCTGCAGGTTTCGCAGATCCCAACGGAAAAACTTTTAATTGAAATGGCGACCACGCGTCTGCATGAAATGAAAACCGATCCTAAACCGTTTTTTGGTCAAGCTGAAGGGCAAATCGATTTGAACCCGGAGGAAGTGGCGCGCTTTGTGAAGTCGAAGTTTTCCACCAACAATCACTTTTTTGGATATGAAGGCCGTTGCGGGGCCCCCAGCCGTTTCGATGCTGCGTACTGCGTGAATTTGGGCATTACGGCCGGATCATTGGTTTTATCCGGGAAGACCGGGTATATGGCGGCCATAACGTCCTTGGACAAAGGCGGGAAAGCATTGGCGTTGCCGTTGACCGGTTTGATTAACGTTGAACGGCGGCATGGCAAGGATGAGATGGTAATTGAAAAGGCTTTGGTGAAGATCGATTCGCCTGCGTTTATGTTCTTTCAAGCTTGCCGTGACCGCTGGTCGCGGGAAGATTGTTTCGCCTCACCCGGCCCGCGGCAATTGTGGGGACCGGTAGCCTCGCAGATGCCCATGACCGTAGCCTTGAATCAGGGTTACGCCGGTTTGAATTTTGACTTGGCCGCGGATGTGAAACTCGTTTAATTAGTTCCAGTTGCGTTTTTTTGTTTTTTGAATATTCCCCTCCCCAGGATTTGGTGGGAGGGGAATATTCAAAAAGGCCTTTCCGCAACAGGAATCAACTCGGATAAATGGTATCAATATGCCGGATTAGTTCGCCGACCTCATGGTTCAGCGCCTGACATTGTTCCTTTAACCTGGCAAGCGGTTCCTGTTGCATGGCCATGCTTTCTAAAAATTGCGCTTTTTCCCGGATACGTTCGCAAGAAAGATTGGCCGAGGTGCCTTTAAGTGAGTGGGCGATTTTTCGAATGGAATCATAGTGCCCCTCGGAAATGGCAGTTTGTAAAGATTCAATCCGCTGCACGGCTTCCTCTTCAAAATGAAAAATCAACTCCCGGAGCAGTTCTTTGTCGCCGTCGGTTCGATTCAAGGCAGCTTCATAATTAAAAATAATCTTGGGTATAATGGCGGTCTGCGGCTCGGAAGAAGGAATGGGTGGTTGAGAAGGTGCGGCCGCAAGCGCGTAACAGCGGTATTTGTCCAAAATATCATTGAGTTCATTGCGCTGGATGGGCTTGGATAAATAATCGTCCATACCTACGGCCAAACATTGCTCGCGGTCGCCTTTCAAGGCATTGGCGGTCATGGCCACGATGGCTACATGCTGCCCGGTGGTTTGCTCATGTTGGCGGATCAATTCCGTGGCTCTGAATCCGTCCATGCCCGGCATTTGGACGTCCATGAAAATGAGATCGAAGTTGCGGGCTTTATGCAGCTGCAAGGCTTCCAATCCGTCTTCTACCGCGGTTACTTCACAACCGCGTTTGATTAAGAGCGCCAGCATGAGTTTGCGGTTGATGGGATTGTCCTCGGCCAAGAGCACGTGCAGCGTTTGCCGGGGACGTTCTTCCGGCTGCGGGCAAATGGAATGTTCTGTCGTTACCCGGCTCTGCGGATTGGCGCTTAACACTGAAACCATGGTTAAGAAAAATTCACGTTGTTTCACGGGTTTAAGCAAGTAGCCATGAATATTGAATTTTTGGATTAGTTCCGTGTCGCCATGGCGTCCGGCGGATGTGATTAAAACTATCCGCAAGCCTTCGTTTAAATTTTGCGCTTGCACGGCGTGGGCAACTTCGAAACCGTCCATGCCGGGCATGTGCATATCCAACAACAACAATTGAATGGGCTGTTTTTGCAGTTTTGCTTTTTGCAGAAACGTAAGCGCACTGGGACCATCGGCGGCTTCTTGAACGTAAGCGCCTTTTTGCTGTAGCAATTCACGGAAGATCTGACGGTTGATGGCATTGTCGTCCACGATAAGCACCCGGATATTTTTGAACAGCCATTCCGGAATTTCCACCAAGGAAGCCGTATTGGTACTGGAACCGGCAAAGGGGATGATTACCGTAAAGGTACTGCCGTGCCCGCTCTCGCTTTTAACTTCGATTTTTCCACCCATGAGTTCCACCAGTTGCTTGGTTATGCTCAATCCCAACCCGGTGCCGCCATAGCGGCGGGTGGTGGAAGCATCGGCTTGAGTGAAGTTTTCGAAGATATACGCAAGTTTTTCGCGCGGAATGCCAATGCCGGTATCGGAAACCGTAAAAATCAAATGATATGTTTTTTCATCTTTGAAAAAGACATCGGCCGTAAGAATGACTTCGCCGATGTCGGTGAATTTAATGGCGTTGCCCAGCAAATTAACCAATACCTGCCGTAGGCGGGTCGGGTCGCCGACTAAAAAATTGGGAACGCGGGGAGCAACGCGGCAGATTAATTCCACGCCTTTTTCACTGGCTTGAAGTGCAAGAGTCGCGGCGGCGTTTTCGACAATTTCCAAAAGATTAAAATTGGTTTTTTCCAAGTCGATGTGCCCGGATTCAATTTTGGACAGATCCAGAATATTATTCAGCAAGCCAAGCAGGGAATCGGCCGAAGAATTTACGCTGCGCAGGTAATCACGCAACTCGGGCGCGAGTTCCATATCCAAGGCCAATTGGGTCATGCCGATGATGGCATTCATGGGAGTGCGGATTTCATGGCTCATATTGGCGAGAAAATTACCCTTGGCCAAGCTGGCTTCCTCGGCCATGACCGCCATGTCGTTGGCTTGCCGCAGGGTTTCAGCCAATTGTGCATTGGCCTTTTCCGCCTCCCTGACAGCGGATTTCAAATCTGAAATATCCACAAAACTTTCCAGAAGTATGGGGGTGCCTTCCTGGTTTAAGGAAACAAGCGTTTTTAAAATAGGGATGCGCTGTCCGTCGCTGCGGGTTAAAAAAGATTCTTGCGTAACTGAATTTTGGGTTATTTGCAGCGTTACCGGGCAATGTTGCACATCGCTTAAGCACACTTTTCCCTCGCAAGGTTGGCCTTGGATGTCTTCCAAGCGTTCAATTCCCAACAATTTTAAAGCTGTGGAATTTGCGTGTTGAATGGTGTGCTGATCATTGATAATGAGGATCCCGAACGGAAGGTTCTCGAGAATTAGCCGGTTGGTTTCCGCTGCAGTTTTAAATTTAATTTCAGCCTGCAATCGTTGGAGCGATAACCCGAGATTGCAAGCCATGAATTCAAATAAAACTTCCTCGCGCGCCGTCCAGGTCCGGGGAGTATGATGATCTTCGATTACCACAAACCCCCAGAGTTGAAGCTCGCGGTAAATGGGCAAAATCAGCAGAGATTGAATTCCCTGGGGCTGCAAAAAGCGTTGCTCGGAAAGCGGCCAGTTTTCCAGCGTGCCTTTGAGCTTCAAACCCATGGACATGGCTTCCAGCCAACGTTCCAACCCCAGTTGTGAGTAAGAAAATTTTTGATTCAGCAGAAAAGGAGAAGGGGGGATTTCCGGTGCACTCCATTCCGCCCGGGTGACGAATTGAACGTGATTGGAGGGGGGAGCTCCCAGATTTTCAATCAATGAAATCCTGTCAATGTCTGCGATCTTTCCCAGCGTGGCCATGGCGATATTAATGCCTTTTAACAGATCGGGCGAAGCGAGCAGGCAGGAGGTGGCTTCAGATAAGCCTACTAAAAGTTCATCCATGTTAAAATCGGATGTGTCGGCCGGATTTTTAAGCTTCCAATCATCAAACATCTGATTGAGGCGGGACATGTCATTTTGTTGTTCAGAGCTAAAAGCGGTTATAGCCGGCCCGGAAGCAGGGATGTTTTGCAGCGGACTTGGTATTGGAGAACAAAATTTAATAACAGCGAAAATCAAGATGCTCAATAAACCAATTAGCACTGCGGATAATCCGATTTTAAAAATGAAAGGAAGCGGCCATTGATATAAACCGGATATCCCCAAGATAATAAAAAGCACGCAGGTTAGGATTAAAGCCGACCCAAACCAGGAAGCGTGAGACGCATTCCAAGGCAGCTGGGTGTTTTTATCATTACTGCGAGGATCCGGCATACCCTGAACTCCTTTGCCATCCGTGATGCTTCTTTAGGCCATATCACGGCCCATAGTTATTTTCGGCCAAAGTTTGCTGAAAAATGAAGGGAAAAGGGAGGAAAATACTTGCAATTGAACAATTACCCCGATACAATACCCAGCAATTTGATCCATGGGATCATCATTTTGCAGGAGGGAAAATATGGCCATCAAGAAGGTCAAGAAATCCGCCAAAAAGATAAAGTCTGTGGGAAAGAAAACATTAGCAACAGCCATCAAGGACGTTAAAGCTTTGGAAATCCTTGATTCACGCGGCAATCCTACGGTGCGCGTCATGGTTACCTTAGCCGGTTTTCCCATGGTTTCGGCCTCGGTGCCGTCCGGGGCTTCCACTGGGGAACATGAAGCTGTTGAATTGCGGGATGGCGACAAGTCGCGCTTCCTGGGCAAAGGCACGCTGCAAGCCGTGGCCAATGTGAACGGCCCGATTGCCAAAGCCATTCGCGGCATGGATGCCCTGGATTATAAAGCCATTGATAAAAAAATGATCGAATTGGACGGCACGCCCAACAAAGGCAAACTTGGGGCCAATGCCATTTTGGGAGTTTCCATGGCTGTTGTCAAAGCTGCCGCCCAAGCGAAGAATGTTCCGGTTTATAAATACTTAGGCGGCGCCAAAGCCTGCATTTTGCCCGCGCCGATGATGAATATTTTAAATGGCGGCAAGCACGCTGACAACAGCGTGGACTTTCAGGAATTCATGGTCATGCCTCTGGGGCGTCCGTCATTCAAAGAAGCCCTGCGTGCCGGAGCTGAAGTGTTCCACCATTTGGCCAAAATTTTGAAGAATAAAGGTTATTCTACGGCCGTAGGCGATGAGGGTGGTTTTGCCCCCAACCTAAAGAGCAACGAAGAAGCTTGTGATGTGATTTTGGAAGCAATTGCCGCGGCTGGCTATATTGCCGGCAAGGATATTTTTATTGCTTTGGATCCGGCTGCCAGTTCGTTGTATGAAAACGGCAAATACAATTTGGCTGATTCAGGTTCGGGCATAAAGACCACGGATGAAATGATCGATCTTTGGTCCTCCTGGGTTGAAAAATACCCGATTGTTTCCATTGAAGATCCGCTGTATGAAAACGATTGGGACGGCTTTAAGAAATTCACTGAAAAAGTGGGCAAGAAAATTCAAGTGGTCGGCGATGATTTATTTGTCACCAACGCCAAGTTCGTGGAAAAGGGCATCAAGGAAGGCGCGGCCAACGCGGTTTTGATCAAAGTAAACCAGATCGGAACCGTCAGTGAAACCTTGAAGACCATCAAGCTTTGCCAGAAGGCGGGCTGGAATTATATTATCTCGCACCGTTCCGGCGAGACCGAGGATACGTTCATCGCGGACCTGGCGGTTGCCACAGGCAGCGCGCAGATTAAAACCGGCTCGGCCAGCCGCAGCGACCGTATCGCCAAATACAACCGTTTGCTGGAAATCGAAGCCGAATTGGGCAAACGCGCGCAGTATAAGAATGTAGTTACGAAGAAAAGTTAAACTCTGATTAGGAATATTCGGGGGACGCGGTGAATATTTGCCGCGTCCCCCTTTTTTATTTTCGGATTATTCGTTTACATGTTCGCGCGCGGTTTGGATAAGTTTATGCACATGATTGTCATTAAGACGGTAAAAGCACACCTTACCTTCACGCCGGAAAGAAACCAAACGCGCCCGCCGCAGAGTTTGCAATTGGTGCGAAACAGCTGAAACCGTGACACCCAAATGCTTGGCCAAAATACAGACCGAATGCTCGGCGTGAGAGAGGCATAATAATAAATTTAAACGGCGCGGATCGCTTAAATGTTTGAATAAATCCGCCAAGACTTGAAGGTGATCCTTATCCTCCGGGGAAATAAAAGGATGAGGTTGGATGGTTTCGCATGGGCAAACAGCAGTGGATTTTAATTTTTTCATGCCGCACCTCCGGTCACCGTGTAACCGGCTTTTTGGATGGCTGCGGCGAGCGCAGAGCGGTCCAAATTGGTTCCTGAAATTGTAACCCGGCTTTGGGACAAAATGACTTCGACTTTTAAAACGCCGGGTACGGCCAAGAGGTCGCGCTTTATGTGGCTGGCACAATTGTCACAGCTCATCCCGTTCACGTTCAACTGAAGCGTTTCATATGTTGCCGAGCGTGATTTTATCCAACTTCTCAATGCTTGATAAGCATCCGTAATGGCCCAGTTTAAAATCAATCCGGTTAAGAGTATTGCGGCCAGGGGTTCAATCCAGGTTGTGAAAAATGTGGCGTGAGCATGATGATGCAGCATGCTCACGGTACTGTTCGGCTTGAGAAACAGGGCGTCAAACAATAAACCAAAGCCAATGCTTCCCAAAATAACCGTACTTAAATAAACCGCAAAGATGCGCTTGCCGAATGCTTTTAAAATGGAGGCCATGGTGGCGATATTGGTGGCAGGGCCGGACATTAAAAACACTAGCGCTGATCCCAGGGGAAGGCCGGTGTGAATCAGCGAGGCGGCAATGGCCACCGAACCAGTTGAACAGACATACAAAGGACTGGCAATTACCAGCATGACCAACATGCCGCCGATTCCTTGCAATGCCGGAATATTAGAAACGAAATTTTCCGGGATCAGCACGCTAATAGCGGCAGCAATGAGCAATCCGATCGTCAGGTAACGATAAATACCGCGTAATAATTCATCCAGTGCATAGTTCCAAAAATGTTGCCACAGAGGCGTTGCGGGCGTAAGGGTGCAGGTTGCCTCGGCCGGGCTTTGAGCAGAAGTTGATTTTAACTCGGGCATGCGGTCAGCGGTCCAGCCACCGGCAATGCCCATAATCACCGCAGCCCCGACGCGGTATAGCGCCAAGGGCCAGCCTAAAAATCCGGCAGTAACGAGGATTGAATCTGCGCCGGTTTCAGGCGTAGTGATTAAAAATCCTACCGTGGCTCCCTGACTGGCACCGTCCTTGCGCAGACCCATGGCCGTGGGCACCACCCCGCACGAGCATAATGGGAGCGGGATTCCGAACATGATTAATTTGATGATGCTTCCCAAACCCGGCTGTCCGACATGCCGGTTAATAAAACCCGTTGGGAGCGCCAATTTTAAAACAGACGCAATTGCGGCACCCATGAACAGCCAGGGAGCAAGATTAATTAATATATTCCGGAGTTCCAAAAAATAACGTGTCATACCGTTTGCCTCGTTTCTGTATCATTTGAACAACTGTTCAAATGATATGACGAAAATGATGTGCGGTCAAGATAAAAAAGCGAGGTTAATCAATACGGGAAATAAGCTCGACAACAGAACCGGGGAGCAGATCCAAGCCCGATCCGCCCTCGCGGGGAGAAGCGTGCAAGATGCGGACCACATCGCCGCGTTTAAGGGTGAGGAAAATCCGGTTTTCAGGGGTAGCCAATTCGGGTTTAAGTGCCAAGCTTAAACGTCCGGACTGGCTGCAGCCAATAAGGCGGATACGTTTATTTTTAGAAAGCAAAGGATCGGAAACAATCCGGAAAAGTTCCGCGGGAAGAGTAAGCGGGGTGGAATCAGTGCCTGAGAAAACAAAGGCGGTCATTTTCAGGGTTTTCTTTTTAAAGTCCAAGCGCCGGACCAAATCGCGGATGAGCGGAGGCAAGTTCCAAGTTTGTTCCAAATGGCAGGTTTCTTCAGGCTTGGCCAAAGCAGGGCACGGGGTTTGAGTGCATAAACAAGGATAGATAAGGCGATACCCTTGTTGGACTAAATGATCGCGCACACCCATTAAATCCCGCGAGGTCGTGGTTAAGGCCGGCTCAATGAGAACCACATGGCCGCCGGATTTGAGGCGTTCAAACCAAGGGAGGACTAATTCGGTTCGCTTTTCTACGCGATTAGAAAAATCGTCCCAAAGTTCGTTAAGCAGATGCTCGGCTGCGATGCAATCATATTTGGCACGCGGAAGCAAGGGATGCTTGATGGGATCCCAATTTTGAAATTCGGCATTTTTGCCGGCTGCTTTGGCAAGTTCCATCGCCAATTTCAAGGCTGGCAGACTCCGGTCCGTAAACGTTACGGTTTTGGCACCCTCGTCAAAAGCCGCTGCACCCAAAGGACCGGGTCCTGATCCCAGATCCAAAACCGAACGCGGCGTGGAGGGGAGATGACGGAAAATTTCACGGGCTTGCAGATACGAGAGCGGCCAAAAGTACAAAAGGTAAGCCCCCAACAGAACCGTATCGGAAAGGTAACGCTCCCCAATGAGTGCGCGGTCGCGGGTGAGCCCCTGGGAAAGATATTGCACGCCCTGCGATACTTCGGATGCTTCCGAAGCGGTCAATTGTTCACGCGGCCCGGATTTATTATGACGGGCCTTGCGCCAGATTTGCAAAAGGAGCGGAATCCAACGGGATAAATCATTTGAGGCGTTTTGAGGTGCATTCATGATGGGCATTATAGGGGCAAACGCTCACGGATGCCACGACATTTTTTATTTCCTGCCAAATATGTAGATTTTTACAGCGCCGATCAAGCGGTGAATGTTACAATAAATATCACATTGCCTCATCCTAAAATGATGAGGCGGGGGTTCGGGGGCGCAGCCCCTGACTTAGTTAGGAAGGAAAGCAAGATGCGTAGGCATCTGCGTCAGGGAAACCTGTGGTTTCCCTGAAAGCGTCAGCTGTATCCGGAGGTGCATATGCAGAAATATACTGCTTTGGCGCAATTCACATTGAATCACTGGTGGTGGCCGGGGGCAATTACGTTGGTAACGGCCTGGTTTTGGCGGCAAACGGTACGGAACAAAAACAGCGCCGGTGAGTTGTTGAAATTATTGCTGGTAATTAATAATGGAGTAATTGGCTATTTGTATTTTTCAGGGACTTTAACCTCTGGGTTGGCCCAATGGTCGGGGTTTTCCTTGGGTTGGGCTTCGGTTTTTTCGCATGGCATGACATTCTTATTTTTTTTGACATCATTATTTTGGCTTCTGGATTTGGTTTTGGGACGGACTCCTTTAACTTTGCCGCGCCATCCTTGGACGGCCATCGGATGCATCAGCATTTGTACCCTCGGTTTGTTGTTTCCGGCATTGGAATGGGTTGCGGGAAATCATTTTCCGTATGCGCAGGCGTTTGGGACTGGTGGAGTACCGCTGCTTATGTTTTCCGCCGGGGTTTTGGGAGGAGCGAGGCCCGGACGCTGGCTGGGACGGGTGTTGTTGATTTTGGTTGCACTTTGCTCACTGGATGCCGGTTTGGCGGCCGGCATTGCGGAAAAACATTGGCATTATCTGTTGGCGGTTATCATTGCTATGGGCGCCGTGATTTATACGTGGTTTAAAACGAATTCAATTGAAATGCCTTTACGGAAAATGAAAACGTGACTACCTAAGGCGAAATTTTGTAGGGAACAGGCATGCCTGTTCCCTACAATGTCATGATATCCCATACCCTGGGGCCAGTTGATTCACCGCGTGACTTTTTTAGCTAATTTTTCGAATTTATCAAAGGGTTTGGCGTCCGTGGAAATCCGGCCAAAATGTTTGATTATATCTTGTTCTTCGGGAGTGGGTTCCACCAGGTAGGTGGAAGGAGAGAATTGGTGCAGCACATTTCCACTTTTGGCGAATTCTTGCGTATTTTGGTTTAACCGCGCCACGGCCAAAGGGGAGGCAGAGGCCATACGATATGTCCAACCCATGCCGAAACACGGCATATCAACGCGGGCAGTTAAAATGTGCGGAAAAACACTGGAAAGGGTTTTGAAAATTGTGGCAAATGATTCGGGGAAGATGGTGGAGTTGTCCGTATGGATGGACAAAATTCCGCCGCGGTTTAACCGGTTTTTACAGAGTTGATAAAACTCTTTGGTATATAACATCTTAGAAGGCCCGTGCGGTTCGGTCAAGTCGATGGCCAAGACGTCAAAAGTCTCGGAGTTGTTTTCAAGCCATTTACGCGCATCTTCGTAAATGATTTCAATCCGCGGATCCTGCAAAACTTTTTGCAACACGGGGTAATGGCATTTGCAGAAATCCACCACGCCTTTATCGATTTCGGCCATTAGGATCCGCTTTAAAGACGCATGCTTAATCGCTTCTTCCAACCCGAAGCAATCTCCGCCGCCGACAATGCACAAACTGGCGGGTTTGGCATGCGCCAGTAAAGGGGCATCCACCAGATATTGATGGTAGCGGTCTTCATCCCGGGCGGAAATTTGAATTTTCCCATCTAAGAAAAGCAGCGTGCCGAATGTTTGGTGTTTGAAAATTTCCATGCGTTGGAAAGGGGTTTTTCCCAAATAAAGACGTTGGCCTACATAGGTATGGCCGAATACGTTGTTTACCCATTCGTTCTTCTTAGTCAGGGAGCTTTTTTTCAAGTTTCTTCTCCTATTTGCGAAAAATAATTCCGCCATCCTCGGCAAGTCGATTATTATACCTAAAAATTTTTAGAACCCAATAAAATTTGTTGTAATTAAGAAAAAAGTCTTGCCAGCAACCCGGGTGCTGATATATAGATGGAATTCATGATAAACGCGGTGAATGGGGAAAAACACGCGAGACGCAGCTTCCTTTGGATTATAGGTATGGTTGCGTTTTTTATGTTATTGGCAGGATGCCGAGGAGCCAAACCAGTTCCTGCTTCGAGAGCTGCTTTTGTATCCGGCGCCCGGGAGGTGAAAACCATGCATGTTTTTAGCCCGGAATTTCCTTCAGGGCAGTCCATTCCGTCACGTTTTACTTGCGAAGGTCAAAATATTTCTCCGACCTTAAACTGGTCGGGTGTCCCGGCAACAGCTCAAAGTTTAGCCTTGGTGTGTGAAGATCCTGATGCCCCCGGCGGTACGTTTGTGCACTGGATATTAGTGAATATTCCCATACAGGCCACAGGAATTCCCGCAGGCGGTCCTTTGCCGTCCGGTGCGGTGGGTGTAGCCAATGATTATAAGACTACGGCGTATGGCGGACCTTGTCCGCCGAGCGGGGTACACCGTTATTTCTTCCGTCTTTATGCGTTGGATACGCCTAGTTTGCCTACGGTTACGCGGATTAATTTGGAAAATGAATTAAAAAAACATACCTTGGCCCGGGCTGAGACCATGGGAACTTTTGAACGGAAAAAATAAGTGAAATCGAGTTTAATTTTGAGTAAAGTAACGATGTTTGAATGGGTAGGTGTTTAAATATAGATTGAAAATTGCCTCGGGATATGTGTGCACCCTGGGTAGAATAGACGGAAAAAAAGATTTAAAATGAAACTATTTTAGAGGATATGGTTCTAAATAAAGTGTCTGTATTCCGGGCACGATTTTGAACGCGAAAGGAGAAATGATGATTAGAAAAAATGTAATGATGTTAGTGATGGCGGGATTATTGATGGGAGGGTGGGTTGCCCAAGCCCAGGCGCGCGTGACGGAAAAAGTGGATGCCATGATCGAGGAAAACACTGAAAATTTAAAGATTAAGGACATGGATATTTGGGTTCAACTGGGCGGACCTCTGATCGCAGGAATTCAGTTTGATAAATACGTTTCACCGCATGTGGCCCTGGGTGTCGGGGTTGGTAACTTTATTGGAGGCACGGCCCTGGACATGACAGCGAAATATTATTTCCTGCGCGGCCGTTTTTCGCCGTTTATCGCAGGTGGCGGTGTGTATTATCTCTCACGTCCGCAGGAAACCTTGTTTGCTGTTCACGCCACGGCGGGTTTGGCATATTTCTTTGATTCCGGACTGGGTTTATCCATGGGTTTGACAGGTATTCAAGGCATTTCAAAAAGCGCTGAACCTTTTTCATACCAATACATTGACAGTGATACGACCCTTAGCCAGGGCGGAATTATGCCTCAATTCGGCATTCATTGGAATTTTTAATAAAAATATTTTGAGGAGGTACGTACATGAAGAAATGGTTGGGAGTGGCAATGGCGGCAGTGATGGCGGTGAGCTTGTTTGGTTGTGCCCGGACAGTCAAACGCATCAGTTCGGATGAGGTGGTGGATCTTTCGGGCCGTTGGAACGACACCGATTCTCAGTTGGTTGCCGAGGAAATGGTAAAGGAAGTCCTGGCCCGTCCCTGGTTGGCCAAATTTATGAAAGAAAAGGGAAAAAATCCCACGGTTATCGTAGGTACAATTAAGAACAAAACCGACGAACATATCGCAATTGATACGTTCCAAAAAGACATTGAACGCGAGCTGACCAACTCCGGCAACGTTGATTTTGTCGCCGGCAAGGGCGAACGCGACGAGGTTCGTTCCGAACGCGAAGATCAGCAGACCAATGCATCTGAAGATACGCGCAAACAAATGTATAAGGAAACTGGTTCGGATTACATGCTGCAGGGGACGATCTCGAAGATTATGGATTCAGCCGGTGGTAAATCCACGTTCTACTATCAAATCGACATGGAAATGGTGGACATGTTGCGCAATGTCAAAGTGTGGTATGGCAATAAAAAAATCAAAAAGCTTATTAACCGGTCCGGTGCGCGTTTATAATCCGGGTTTCCGGCGCTATGTCCTAAGCCGGCTGGCGGTTTGCTTTTTTTTATCTCTGGGGTTATTCGGCTGCGCGGGAACGCGCGTGCAGGAACAACTGGAGAGCCGTTTGACTGTCAAGGATTACGCGGGCGGGTTGGAGGTTATTGACAAAGCGCAAGGACAATATGCCGGCGTTGACGCCCTGCTTTATTATTTTGATAAGGGGAGTTTTGAACAACGCGCCGGAAATTATCCTGTCAGCAACCAGGATTTGGAACAGGCGGAGTTGCTGATTGACGACCTGTACGACAAAAGCATCACCGAGGGCATGACGTCGTTTTTGGTGAATGATATGACCATGGCGTATGCAGGCGAGGATTTTGAACAGGTGGCGGTCAATATCCTTAAAACGCTGAACTACCTCTATCTGGGCGACCTGCAAGGCGCACAGATAGAGGCCCGTAAAGTAAATAACCGGTTGCTTACCTTATCGGACAAATACGGCAAGGAAGCGATATATAAAGAGGACGCCTTTGCCCGCTATTTGTCCGCGTTTGCCTATGAAGCGGGCGGTGAATATAACGATGCCTACCTGGATTATAAAAACGCCTACCAAGCTTTTGAATGGTATCACGCGCACTTTGGCATGGATATCCCGCCGTTCATTCAGGCGGATTTGCTGCGTTTGTCGCGTTGGCTGGGTTTTGATGATGAATATCAGCAGTGGCGGGAGAAGTTCGGGGAGTCTTTGCCCGAGCCTGAACGCCGTCCGGTCAGGCAGAGCGAAGTGTTGCTGGTGATTTACGACGGCTTGATGCCGCCGAAGCGGACCCGGTTCGTGGAAGCGCCGGTCCTGGATGAAACCAATCATCCGTACCTTTTGAAAGTAGCGTTTCCCGTGATTAAACCCCGGCAGCCGGCTTTGGCGGCAGTGCGTTGTCAAAGTGAAACAGGCGTTACGGCCGAAGGCTATGTGGTTCAACCCCAGGAAGCCATTGCGATCAAGAATTTAAATCAGCGTATTGGATTAATCACGGTCAAGGCCATAGCCCGTGCTACGGCCAAATATATTGCTTCGGTTCAGGCACGAAAGGCCGCCCGTACGCAGGGCGAAGGAGTTGGTTTGTTGGTAGCTTTGGCCACCAACGTTTATTCCGTAGTCAGCGAGCAGGCGGATACGCGTTGTTGGCGGACTCTGCCCAACCGGTTCGCGGTGATTCGCATGCCCATGCCTCCCGGACGCCATGAATTAACTATCCAACTGGAGTCATTCCATGGCGGAGCGCGGCCCAACGAGACCATGATCGTGGAATTGAAAAAAGGCGAGAAAAAGGTTATACCATTGTACATCCCGCAATAGCGCGGTGACCGATACGGGAAAATAAGAAAAGGAGTTGTCTTTGTGTTGGATCAAATTTTTAGCATTCCAAATGTACCGTTGATCAAACAGGGGAAAGTACGTGATATTTACGACTTGGGGGATGATTTGTTGATGGTCGCTTCAGATCGTATCTCGGCCTTTGATGTTATTTTGCCTACCCCGATTCCAGACAAAGGAAAAGTGCTGACGCAAGTATCGCGTTTTTGGTTCAAAAAATTTGCGGCGATTATTCCCAATCATCTTTCGCCCCGGTCCATAGCCGAGGCAGTGAAAGATCCGGTTTTGGCTGCGGAGTTGGAACTGCGGGCGCAACGTGTGCGTAAAGCTCAGCCGCTTCCGATTGAGGCTATTGTAAGGGGTTATTTATCCGGGTCCGGGTGGAAAGAATATCAAAAAAATGGAACGGTTTGCGGAATCAAACTGCCGGCCGGTCTGCGCGAATCCGATCCATTGCCGGAACCTATTTTTACGCCATCCACTAAAGCTGAAATCGGCACACATGATGAAAACATCACCTTTGATCAAGCTGAAAAGTTGATGGAAAAAGGTTTGGCTAAAAAAGTCAAAGATGTCAGTATTCGTATTTACCGCGAGGCGGCTGCCTATGCCCGCACCCGTGGGATTATCATCGCGGACACTAAATTTGAATTTGGACTCCTGAATGGGGAGCTGATTTTAATTGATGAAGTGTTGACCCCGGATTCTTCCCGGTTCTGGCCGGAAAGTTCCTATCAACCTGGGCAAGGCCAGCCTTCTTTTGACAAACAATATGTTCGGGATTGGCTGATTCAATCCGGCTGGGACATGAAAGCGCCTGGTCCGGAACTGCCATCAGAGGTTGTACGAAATACGGCGGCGAAATACGAAGAGGCGTTTAAGCGCTTAACGGCATAAATTTGCCACTAACTTGCCGGAGGCGAAAAAGATAAGAACCAAGGAGGCGTGAAAAGTATGAAAAAGAAATGGGCTTTAAGCGTGCTGGTGATCGGAATGTTCGGTTTGGCGGGAGTGGCTTTTGCAAATTCACCGCATATTTACAAATGGGTTAAGGATAAAAATGTCAGTTCGGATCAGGTGCTGAAAGAAGCGCAAACCTCACGTGTGGTGGCGCTGTCTGAAACGGCCGCATTAAATGCGGTGCGCAAAGTGATGGTTGATGATTTATATATGGCACTGGCTGAATACCATAAAACGAAACATCGGCAAGACGGCGAAACCGTGAAAGATACTGTGCTGCCTGAGAGTGTTGTGGGCAAACAGGAAATTGATTTAGTGGATGAGAATTACCGTTTTGTCCTTGAAGTGCGTTTAAAGGCTGCGGAAAACGGGCGTACCCGTGTGCTGGTCAAAGCCTCCCCCATGTACCGTATTCGTGATTTGGAAAAGGAAGATGAACGAAATGATACCAGGCAGGGGGATAGCACGGTGGAAATGAAAATTAATGCCCCGCAAGGTACGGTGGTTGATATGCATGGAGGGATTTATATTGAACCGCTTATCGGGTTGCCTATGGATTATCAAATTGAAACATTATCTGACGCTGCGGATCGTGCGCAAAAGTTAGTGCGCTCCTTTTTATATCTTTTGGATCGCCGTGTGGCCGGGTCGGCACAATAAAAACCAAAAGAGGCTATGGGCGAGTAAAGATAACCCATAGCCTCTTTTTTTGATTAGTGCCGTTAAAAGAGTTATTTTTGACTTTTAATTTGTTGCGCGCCGAGCTATGATAAAATACAACGGTGGGGATATTTTAACTACATACGATTCCAGGGGGATTCCATGGCGCGTGAAATTCGGGAAGTGCAGGACTATCAGGATCGTCTGTTGAAATTAATCCCCAGTGAGATTGTCGGCGCTTATATGGTGTTGCAAGGAATCATCCCTCAAGCTCAGGCGAAATGGGCCACGACCATTGTGGCGGCGATTTTATTGATTATGGCACCGCTTTATTTAAACCGCATCCAAAAAGTCAGACGCGGTTCACAATTGGTTGTTACCACCATTTCTTTTGCAGTTTGGGTTTATTCCCTGGGTGGGCCTTTTCAATCGTGGGGGCTTTATCAAGCCTGGCTGGGGTCCGTGGTGCTTGTTCTTTGGACCTTGGCGGTTCCTTTAATCGTTAATCCCAAATCGATTCAATCTGAACCTGCGAAAGTGAACGCCTAAAATACGATCATGTTTTTTAGGAGGCTATCATGGAAAAGAATAGGGAAGAAGAAATTATTCGCTTGCGCCCTGACCCCTATGAAGTTAATCCTCTGATTTTGAGCCGCTGGTCTCCGCGGGCTTTGTTGCCAAAACCCATACCCGAAAACGATCTTTTGGCCATTCTGGAAGCAGCACATTGGGCGCCTTCCTGTTTCAACGAGCAACCCTGGCGATTTATTATTGCGCGCCGGGATGAGGATTTGGCACGCGCCCGCGCTTGTTTGGCTGAAGTCAATCGAGGCTGGGCTAACCATGCTCCGGTACTTATCATCGTCTTGTCGGCACCTAAGTTTTCCCTGGATGGAAGTCCGAACCGTTGGCATGATTTCGATGCAGGGACGGCTTGGGGGTACTTGGCGCTGGAAGCGCATCGGCGCGGGTTGGTCGCGCATGGCATGGGAGGGTTTTCACAAAAGAAAGTGCAGGAGACTTATGATGTACCCGAAGATTGGGGCATTCCTGCTATGGTGGCACTTGGGTACCGCGGGCCTATGGAACAACTTCCACTGAATTTGCAGGAACGCGAACACCCGACTCAGCGCAAGGCTTTGAATGAAATATGGTCGGAAGGGAAATTTGGGTTTTAAGACCAGTTGAATACAGGCTCAAAGTGGTTTAACTTACTCCAAGGTGATTTCCAAGGAATTTTCCAGACGGTAAAGTTCCTGCATGCGCACCAAAGGAATATATCCGGAAACCAGTAAATTCATTAATTCAATCCGGGATTTTGCCAGGCTGACCCGGCATAGGTTATTGAATAGTTGCTTATCGTCATCATTATTGCTGAATAATGCGAGCCGATGATAGCGAATCACTTCGCTGATCAAGGTCAGCCACTTTTGCCGGTTTTCGGGGGTAAGTTCCAAAACTAAGCTGCCGCAACGTTGCCACCACTGATTGAATAATTCGTTGCCTAGAACCGCTTGCTTTGATTGTACATTGATGGTCATGGCAATCCGCCCCCCGGCAGGAACAATATTAATTTAGTTATCGTTGGTTTTGTGGTTTTTATTAAGTTTTAATTTGTTTTTTTTAAACGGCCTGACAGAAGAGACTATTTCGAGGTGAACAATGAGATACAATCGAGTGGCAGCAGGGGGTATGGTTATCTGCATAGCGGCAAGTATTTTGATTATCTCAGGCTGTGGTGGCGGGAAAACGGGCGCTGCCGGCGTACCGGATTATCCAAAGGCGATAAATCAAGAAATGAAGTCAAACCTTCCCTCTGATTTGCCGCAACAATTCGCACCCAATGCCAGCCGGTATCCCTTAACTGCTTCCAAAGCACATAAAATCGTCCATCGGAGGGATTGCGCACAGACTGATTTAATTGCCGGCGGGGATCGCGAATATTTTCGCGCTTTTAAACAAGCTCAGGAGCAAGAGTATCAACCTTGCCAAGCCTGCAGACCAGATATTGCGAAATATTAAAATATTATGCCGCCGCGCCCGCAGAGCTTTGAAAAGATCCCCAACGTGGTATTGGCTGCAGTCGGTGTTTTATCCCTATTGTTTTTAGGCGGTGGAATTTTTCTTTACTCAGTTGGTGTATTTCGCGCGCCTTTGGACGTACGCGTGGCCACTTTCCCCAAAACATTGATTGCAGTGCGGCCGTATCAGGGAGCGTTGCCCGGGCTCGATAAGGCGGCGCTTGGCTTAAAGCATGACTTGGAAGTTGGTGGAATCCTCTATGGGCAACGATTGCAGGTCTATGCCAATTCGCCCTTGAAAATGCGGCCTATCCGCGTGGAAAGCATGGTGGCTTTTACCACCCGTTTGGGTGGTGAATTGGCGAATCCGCTGGGTTCATTTCAAATGCTGGAACTGCCGGAACGTTCAATGGTATGCGTTACGCTAGCCGGGCAAGGGGTTTATCGTGGTATGCAGGCATGGCGTGCTGCCCAAAATTTTGCCTCAAAGGAGCGAATTCGTTTAATAGAAGGGGAACGTTACGAAATATGGGTAGAAGTTCAAGGCCGGCCCGGAATGGAATTGTGGTTTCCGTTTCAGCGTGAATGATTTCCGGCGGGTGTTGGAGGATGAAGTTGTTTAAAACGCGGGTTTTGATTATTTAAGTAAATTTATATCCCTGCTTTTCCAAACATGGGCGGATTTTTTCCCGGAAGTCACCCTGCAGTTCCAGGTGATGCTCTTTGATGGTTCCGCCCGTTCCACAAATTTTTTGAAGCTCTTTAAGCAACGGGCGGAGAAGATCATCGGAAAGAGTCAGGCCCTCAATCACGGTGACGGTTTTTCCGCCGCGGCCTTTGCGCTCGAGCCGCATATGCGCGCGTCCAGTACCGGGAGCGCGTTTTGAACCGTTGATTTTCTCAGTGGCCGTATTTTGATCTGAATAAACTAATTTATAGCGTTCATCATTCATTGCTTTTACCTCATTCCGGATCCTTCGTTATATATTATATCCAACTTTTTTAAAATTCATCTCAAATTTCCGGTTACTCCTTATTTGCTGGTTGACAAAAAAGGATGGCAAAGATATAATGATAATGAAAATCGTTATCAATTACAGGGAGGCGGATATGGAGACTCGGAAGTATGATCGTTTTAATCAATACCTTGAGTCGAAACATTTGAAACGCAGTCAACCCCGAATGATAATCCGGGATGTGTTTATGAAAATGCCATCCAAACATGTTACGGCAGAAGAATTGTACCTGGAAGTAAAAAGGAAAGCAAGTGGGATAGGTTTTGCTACAGTTTACCGCACGCTGAAATTGTTGTGCAAAAGTGAGGTTTGCAGGGAATTGAAATTTGAAGACGGAACCTCCCGGTTTGAATCATTTGAAGCCGAAAAACATCATGATCATTTAATTTGTGTCCAGTGCGGTTCCATGGTTGAGATTTTCGATCCGGAAATTGAACGGCTTCAGGATAAATGGTTTGATATACATAAATTTATACCCGTCAAGCATCGTCTGGAATTATATGGCGTTTGCCAAAAATGTCAAAAAATGAAACGTGCATCAGATTAAAAGGAGACGGCCGAGGTGTTTTTTTGTCCCTGTTTTGATAATGATTATCATGATCTAAACAGCCGAGGGTTTTTAAAGCTTAAAATGAGATTGAAAATCATTATCTGAAAAGGTGGGTGGGAGATGGCTAAAAAAAAAGCGGCGGTTTTTTGCATGATGGTTGGAGTGATTGCTGGAATATCTCATCATGCGCATGCACGGGATGAGCGGTTGGTTGTTTCTTGTGCTGAAAATCGGGCCTCGGAGAACACGGACCAGATGCCTGAAGAATTTAAAAATTTTGGCGTTAATGGTCAAGTCCGTGTGCGTGGTGATTGGTCCAGAAATCAAAATTTGCGTGATTTGACACTCACACCGGGTACGGAGGACAACCAGGTGGTTTCGCGGACCCGTCTAAACGTTTGGTTGGAGCCGGGGGAAAGCCTAAAGCTGTTTGCGCAGGGACAATTTTATGGGCGGGGACAAAGCCAGGGATATGCCCAGGCGGCTCTTTATCAAGCCTACGCGGACATTTCAGGTATGCCTTGGATTCCCATTGAGTTTAAAATCGGGCGTCAGGAATTTTGCTATGGTTCGGCTTTTTTTCTGGGCGCAAATGATTTTTATGATGGGCTAGCTTGGGACGGAGTCCGGATGCGAATTGCGCCGTCCGAAAATCTTTGGCTGGATGCCATTGCCGTCCGTTATGTAAATCTTGCGGCCGATACCAGCGGGGATGAGCCGGCGCTCTATGGCGTTTATGGAAATTACCATGTTGCGGATACCGCGGAAATTGAAAGCTATTTATTTTTCCATAAAGGCGGGTTTAAGTTCTTCCATGCCGATTTGCCGGACAGCCCCGAGTGGTTTACCTTGGGCGGCCGGTTTGCGGGAAAAGCCGGACGTTTGGATTATGAAGTGGAACCCCTGTTTCAATTCGGGAAACTTGATAATTTGAATTCAGGGCAGGATGCCATCGAAGCCTATGGCGGACATGTCGACCTGGGATATACGTTTGTCGAGCCCCAAGTGCGCGTATTTGCCGCCTATGCCATGGGGCGCGGAGACAATGGTGCGGCCGATGGAAAATACCGGGAGTTTCACGGCAATATTTACCATGACAATTACCTGGTCGGTGACATCGGCCTCATCCCTGATTTGAGCGGGATAACTATAGACGGAGTCCGGGCCAGCGGTGTGCACAGCATCGTATGCGGTTTGGTTTGGGATATATTCAGCTGGCTGAACCTGAACCTGGATTATCATTGGTTCCGGGCGGATGCCACGCCGGCAGGGATCAGCCTGGATATAGGGCGAGAAGCCGATGTGACAACGACTTGCAGATGCTCCGACCGCTTGAGTATTACGGCGGGCTTGAACCGATTTTTCAGCGGAAGTTTTTTCGAAGATGTAACCGGTTCCGCACCGGATGTGAATTACGTCTATCTTCAGACTCAGATTGAATTTTAGGAGGAAGCATCATGAATTTGTTTTCGAAGTTAATCGCCCCATTTAAGCCTTCCGGATCATGTTGCGGTCCGAAAGCGGAATGCACATACGCAACAGCCCAGCGGAAGGTCGCCATTGTCGGCAACCCCAATGTCGGCAAATCCGTGCTTTTTAATTGCCTGACCGGGGCCTATGCCACGGTCTCTAATTATCCCGGAACTTCGGTCGAGGTTACACGCGGGAAATTTAATTTGCATGGCGCGGAAATCGAGGTGGTCGATACGCCCGGCATGTATTCGCTGCTTCCAGTGACAGAGGAAGAAAGGGTGGCACGCAACATTCTGGTGCAGGAAAAGCCGGATGTGGTCATGCATGTCGTGGATGCCAAGAATCTTGAACGCATGCTGCCGTTCACGTTGCAACTTCTGGAAGCGGGGTTGCCCGTGATCTTGGTGTTGAACATCATGGATGAGGCGGAAAAATTGGGTATGCGCATTGATCCACTCTATTTGGAAAATTCCTTAAAAATTCCGGTGTTGGCCACGGTCTTGACTACGGGCCGGGGATTGGATGAGCTGAAAATGCGCCTGAGCGCTCCCGTATCTATTTCCGAGGGACCGCTTTCCATCCCGCCGGATGATCCGCTGGAAAAACAGGTGCAAGTCTTGGAGAATTTGCTGCAGGGAAATTATGGTTTAGCCAAACGTGCCATCGGGCTGCTGCTATTACAGGGGGACGAGGAGATAGCGTCCCTGGTGAAAACCCGGGACGCGAAAAATGCCGAAGCGATCATGGTGCTCGTGAGGTCGGCGCAATCCGAAGATTCACAGCCGCTGACCTACCGGATTGCCCTGCACCGTCAAGTTCAGACCAACCGCATTGTCGGCGAGATGATGAGCATTCCCTCCCGGCCGGAGTTGCCGTTGAGAGAAAAGTTAAGCCGCATGATGATTAATCCGCTAACTGGGCTTCCTATCCTGATATTGATTCTCTATTACGGGATATATCAATTCGTCGGCAAATTCGGCGCGGGATTTTTGGTTGACGCCATTGAAAACGGTTTTTTCGAGAAAGTTGTCAATCCCTGGATCACACAGCTTTTCACAGCGTGGGTGCCTTGGAAATTAATCCAGGAGTTGTTTGTGGGCGATTACGGCATTATCACACTGGGTGTCCGCTATGCCGTGGCTTTGATATTGCCGATTGTTACTACCTTTTTTATTGCTTTCGCCGTGATCGAGGACACCGGTTATCTGCCTAGGCTGGGCTTGCTCATTGACCGTTTGTTCAAAAAGATCGGTCTTACCGGCCGCGCGGTGATCCCCATGGTCCTGGGATTGGGTTGTGATACCATGGCCACCATGGTTACGCGTACTCTGCCGACCAAACGGGAAAGGCTTATTTCGACCATCCTGCTGGCCTTGGCGGTCCCATGCTCCGCGCAGTTGGGGGTAATCCTGGCGTTACTGGCCGGTCATCCGACTGGTTTGTGGGTTTGGCTGGTGGTGCTGTGCCTGGTGTTCTTGATGGTGGGATTTCTTTCTTCCCGTGTACTTCCGGGGGAGCCGCCGCTATTTTACATGGAAGTTCCTCCACTCCGGCTGCCGAAATTGTCCAATGTGTTGGTAAAGACCTACAGCCGCGTCAAATGGTATTTTGCGGAAATTTTTCCCATGTTTATTGCCGCGAGCTTTTTAATCTGGCTGGGCCGACTGACTGGTATTTTTGATATGCTGGCCAAGTTGTTGGAGAGTCCCGTCCGCTGGATCGGGTTGCCGCCCCAGGCTTCAGTGGCTTTCCTGTTCGGATTTTTCCGGCGGGATTACGGCGTGGCCGGACTTTATGATCTGAAAAGTGCCGGGTTGTTGAATGGCAACCAGATCGTAGTGGCCAGCGTGACCTTGACTTTGTTCCTGCCCTGTATTGCCCAATTCCTGATGAACGTCAAGGAAAGAGGCTGGAAGACTGGGGTTGCCATTTCGGTTTTCGTTTTGCTGTTTTCAGTTTCCGTGGGCTATTTGGTCAATTTGTGTTTGAACGGCCTGGGGGTTATGCTATGAAATGCAGTTTGTGTGGGCTGGAATTTAATCCGAATGATGCCCAAAGGGCTTGCCTGCATTGCCCTTTTAAGAAGGGATGTACATTGCTCAAATGCCCAAATTGCGGCTTTGAAATGCCGCCTGAACCAGAGTGGTGTAAAGACAAAACGTCAAGGAGGAAGGAAAAAAATGATAATCAGTGAGCGCGCTGAAGAAATTCTGGAAACACTATGGGTGCGGACCGAGGAAACCAAAAAGGGCCCGGCGGATTTAGGCCTGGCCCAAACCGATCCGGCGATTGAAGAATTGCGCGGCCTGGGATTCATCCGGATGGATCAGGACAAAATTACTTTAACGCCCAAAGGAAACAGCGCAGGCGAAAAGGTGGTCAGGCGCCACCGTTTGGCGGAACGGCTGTTTGCCGATGTACTGGATGTCAGGAAGGATCTCGTTCATCCCGTGAGTTGCAAGTTTGAGCATTTGTTGCACGGCGGGATCGAAGACAATATCTGCATCCTGCTGGGGCATCCCACCACCTGTCCTCATGGGCGGCCAATCCCGCCTGGCGAATGCTGCCGGAAACACGGGGAAAACGCAGGCAAGATCGTATCGGCGCTCTCTGCCATGAAAGAAAAACAAAAGGGCAAGGTGGCGTATATCCAGACCAAGGATCGGGGAAAGCTTCAAAAATTGATGGCCATGGGCGTTTTGCCGGGCATGAGCATCAGCCTTATCCAAACATACCCTTCGTATGTTTTTCAAGTCGGTCAATCCCAGTTTGCGGTTGACAAGGACTTAGCAGCAGGTATTTTCGTACGTACGACGAGTGTTTGAGGCGGCGGTTGCCGCATAAAAAAATACAGTTGGGGGGGAAGTCGAAAGCGATTACCCTCCCGGGAGGATAATCGAATGGAGCATAACAGAATCGCATTGATTTTTAATCGACTCAAGAAAATAGTCATGGGCAGAGGTTTGCATATTGCTTTGGGGCTGAGTTTGCTGGCTACCCCGAGTTGGGCTGGTGAAAGGAATTTCATATACAACTATGAAACCGACGTGCTTGCGAACGATATGCGGGAACTGGAAACATATACGACTTATCGCTTTGGGCGGGATCGTTTTTTTTCCGGATTAAATGAGAGGCTGGAATTCGAAATAGGTTTGGGCGGAGGCGTTCAAACAGCGCTTTATCTGAATTTCGATCAGAAATTGGAAATGGATGATACGGGGAACATAACGAATTCCCTGATTTTCGACGGTATTGCCAGCGAGTGGATTTTCAAGCTGGCCGACGCTGAAACAGCTCCCTGGGGTTTGCACTTTACCTGGAACCGGAATTCAAACCGGACGAGCTGGAACTTGAGGCCAAAGTCATCGTTGACAAAAGTGTGGGTAATTGGAAATTGACTTTCAACGTCACCGTTGAGCCCGAATACAGCTTGGTTGATAACACTTACGCCTTGAGTATTATACCTTCCATGGGATCGGGTTATTTCCTGACGAGTCAGTTTTTTGTCGGTTTAGAGGCGCTGGATTTGAATTTTTACCAAGGCGATAACTTGGCCTTGAGTGAGTCCGTTGTTTCGTTGGGCCCGGTTTTTTCTTACGCGGGCAATAATTGGTGGGCAACGCTGACGATACTTCCGCAGATCACGGATTTAAAGAAAGGGGGATTAAACCTAACCAACAGCCAAAGGTGGCAGATACGGTTGGCCACTTCGTTTATACTTTAAGAAATAACCGCATATATGCGGATTAGGCTAAACGGAATGATGCGCTTGGCAAAGCTTTGCAAGTGCATCATTCCGAAACAAAATTTACGGGAAAAAGATTGTTTTTTAAAAGGAGGTGAGTATAATACCTACCTATTCCACGGGGAAGAAGCCATTTGTAAGCCTGGCAAAATGGTTGCGTTTTTTGACCCGAACCGAAGATTGGTACCGCAGTGATAAGCACAGGCATTGGATCTGCCTGAACTTTTTAACGTGTTAGGGCTCGAGGTTGATCGAAGGTTGGTGGCAATATGCCCGAAATCAAAAAACGTTCGAGAACGACCATCGTGACGCTGGGATATTCAAATCATAAATTTGAGAGTGTTTTGGAAATTTTACGGAAAGCCGGAGTCCAAATTTTAGCGGATATTCGTTCAGTTCCCAACTCAACCTTATTGCCCAGTTTTAATCAGGAACACTTGGCCGAGCATTTACCTAAACTCGGGATTACCTACCATCATTTGAAAGAATTAAGCGGCGAGGGGCGTAAAATCCGGATGCGTTCTCCCAATACCGGATTGCCCAAAGCTTGGCAAGGGTATGCCGACCATATGCTCAGCGACGAATTTGAGCGCGGTTTGATTCGGTTGCAGGCGTTGGCCATGATCGGCCCGGTGGCCATCTTGAATATTGAATCCGACTGGAAGAAATGCTGCCGGCGTTTTCTGGCCGATGCGCTAACTTTGCGCGGGCTCAAAGTCCAGCACTTGGACAACGGCGGAACTCCGGTTAATCATGAATTGACGGCACGGTGTGAGCTCCAACATGGGAAGATAATTTATCCGGCAGTAGGCGAACAATTGCCGTTATTTTAAATACGAAGAAATAATTCGGCGTTCTGTGATTTATCGGTGGATCAGAACTGAAAAACAAGAAAAATGGGGGACTGGGATTATGGGGGGCGGCATGACCAGTGAGTACCATGAAGCCGTACGTCGAATGAAAGCTCAGAAACGATTTCGTATTCATTTAATCGTTTTTTTAAGCATACAAACTATGGTAGTGATATTAAATGCTTTGTTTTGGCAGGGTTATGCCTGGGCGGTTTGGCCTATATTAGGTTGGGGTGTAGGGCTTTTGTTTCATGCGGCTTCGGCTTATGCGCCGCGCGGTAATCGTTTGGATGAAAAACATGTGCTAGAAATCATGAAAACCCTCAAAAAATAGTTCAGAAAAGCAGCGGAGACACCGAGACTTTGACCATAATCAAGTGAGGGAGGTGGTAAAGTGCCACGGCTTGAAACGGTTTCTTTCTCTTCCCAATGTTTTGTTTCGTTTTTTTCGATTATTAAATCATCCAAACTGCAAGTATTACCAGAATGGCACTTGGCAACCCCAGTCCTTGCTTTTCATCCGGGAGGTGGGTCGTGAAATTACCTTGGTATTTGATTTTGGATATTCTGCTTTGGATTTGGGCTGGTTGGACCATCCGATGGGCATGGCCAAAACTGGGGCGGGTTCACCGCTGGAGCGCTTGTTCCGCTGCTGTTTGCGTTATGGCATTGCAGACTTTGAATGAATTCATGAGCCGGCGAATATATAACGCCTGGACTTTTTCTTTTGATCATAATAGCATGATTGGAATAAATTTTTTGGGAGATCCGCTGGAGGAATACTTGTTTTGGTGGTCGTATGCCTGGCTGATCCCGTTCGGATATTACGGACTGGTTGCCTGGTTTGGGAAAAAGGACCAGGCTCGGGGATTGCCCCCTAAAATCACGGTTCAGGAGTAAACGCCATGAGTGAAGACCGCCGTGGACATTATGAATATCGTGAAGGCGAGAAACGTTTATATTGGATCTGGTGGGTGGTCGCTACGTTCTCTTTTGTCGCCGCTGCCCTGCCGTTTATCTATAAGAAAATTCATTGGCGCGCTTTTTGGCTTTCAACAGGAATATTCATTCTTTTCATGTTTGTTTCGGAAAACCTGGCCCTTTATTATGGCTGGTGGATTTGGAATGATCAAATGCTTTGGGGTATAAAGGTTTTGCTAGTGCCTTTAGAGGAAGTGCTGTTTTATATTCCCGCTGTCCCGGCTATGATTGTGTTCCAGATTTTTTTTGAATGGGTTTGGACCCGGCGCTTGAACTCGGGG
>JAGVPM010000106.1 GCA_020052235.1 Candidatus Goldiibacteriota bacterium | reverse complement strand
TTGCGCTTCTCGCAATGACTGAAAAACCTTTAAATGCTGTCATTGCGAGCGACCGTAGGGAGCGCGGCAATCTCGTTTTTCGCGTTGCGACACAGTCTCTTTGACAAAGAGGGGGCCGGGGGGAGTTAAAAACAACAGCACCACGCCTTTGGCCTGCGGCGTGGTGCTGAAAAAATTATACTTCGTGTACCTATGACTTACTATTTTTTCCCATAACGCGCGGCAATGGTAATGGCGTCTTTGGCCCGCTGGACCTGGGGATCGCCTTCCAGGCGGATTTTATGCGAAGCTTCCACGCCATTCAACTTAATTTCAATTTCCTCGCGGATTTTATTCAAGATATACGTTTGATCCTGCGCATAATCCGCTTTGACAATGTCATAGCGCTGTTCTTTCATCCATTGGATAAACGCCTCGGATAATTTTTCGTCCTGGGTTTTGGGCTTCAGCTTTTCCCAGGAGTCCTCGGATACTTTTACGTTCTCCGTGGGTTTCTCGGCCGGTTCTTCTCCCTTGGGATGAACTTTGACGTACATTTTGGTGAAATCTTCAATGCGCTTATCCTGCACCAGGCGCACCGTATATTCGTTCGGCCTGAACGGCTCCACCAGCAAATCCGGCTTAATGCCATTGCCGTGGATGATCTGCCCCTTGGGGGTTAAATACCGCGCCGTGGTGATGCGCAGGGCCGATCCGTCTCCCAAGGGAATGATGGTTTGCACCGACCCCTTGCCGAAAGTTTTTTCTCCCACAATCACGCCCAGGTTCCAATCCTGAATGGCGCCGGCTACGATTTCCGAAGCCGAGGCCGATCCCTGGTTGACCAGCACGGCCAAGGGCCCGTTGTCATAAGAACGCCTGGCTGTGGAAATAAACTTCATATTCTGCCCCTGATTGCGCCCTTCGGTGTACACCAGCAATTTACCTTGCGGGACAAAATATTCGGCAATCTGCGCGGCCATATTCAACAGGCCGCCCGGATTGTTGCGCAGATCCAGAATCAAGCCTTTCATATTCTGTCCTTCCAGGGTCTTCAGGGCTTTTTCAAAATCATCCCCGGTTTGTTCCATAAATTCGGTAATGCGGATGTATCCGATTTGCCCGTCCAGCATATTGAAACGCACGGAGCGGATTTTAATCACAGCGCGAATGATTGAAACATCAAACCAATCCTCAATGCCCACGCGCTTGAGGGTAATCACGCATTTGGTCCCGGGCACGCCGCGCATTTTATGCACCGCGTCCATGATGCTGATGCCCTCGGTGCTCTTGCTGTCAATGCGCATGATTTGATCCCCGGGCTGAACCCCGGCGCGCTGCGCCGGCGTGCCGTCAATGGGGGTCACAATGGTCAATTGATTATCTTTGACGGCAATTTCAATGCCCAATCCGCCGAACGATCCTTGCGTGTCTTGCTTCATATCTTTAAAGCTTTGCGGATCCATAAATTGGCTGTACGGATCAAGGGTGCTTACCATGCCTTTGATGGCGCCGTACACCAATTCCTTTTGTTTGGTTTTGGCTTCGTCCACATAGTTGTTGCGAATCAAGGAAAGCGACTGAATCAGCGGCCGCAGGCTTTCATACGAATCATCGGTTATGGTGTTATCCGTGGCACTCGCGCGGGATTCCCCGGAAATCCACCCGCCAAAAAAACCCGCCAAACATAAAAACAAAACCAGCGATCCGATCCAAATTACACGTTTAAGCTTGTCCATTAGTTCCTCCCAAGGCATACCCTGCTTATATCTACGGTTTATCCTGTTGCCAACTTCAGCGCCCCAGCCAATCCAGGGGATTCACAGCTTCCCCTCTTTGACGGATTTCAAAATACAGCGTCGGCCCTTTCCAGGTTCCTGAATCGCCCAGAGTCCCCAGGCTTTGTCCTTCGAAAACGCTTTGCCCTTCGCTGACCGAAATTTTCGCCAAATGCGCGTAAATGGTGTTAAATCCGCGGCCGTGATCCAGGATTACCATGCGTCCATAGCCTTCAAACCACTCGGCGTATAAAACATTTCCCGGGGCTACGGCGACGACATTCTGACCGATCGGTCCGGTGATGTCAATTCCTTTGTTAAAGACATAGGTATTGAAGCGCGGATGGCGCACTTTTCCAAACCGGCTGGCCACGCGGCCGCGCGTGGGCCAAATCAATTTCTTTTGGCGTTGGGCAAAAGGCGCGCCTTCCAGCCTGATCTTTTTCTCCAGCTCCGCGGCGCGGCGCTTCAGTTGTTCCATTAAACGGTTCAGGCGCTCGGCGGCGGCGGTCAATTCCCGCGCCGCCTGCTCGTGGGCTTCCCGTTCATTGCGCACGCGATCCAGCATCTGCTCGCGTTGCTGCTTATGACCCCGGATGCGTTCCAAGGTTCGCAGCGACGATGCTTCCAAATCGCGGGCTTGGCGCTCGCGCTCGGCCAGAATCAATTTCTGCCCCGCCAATTTCGCCCGGGTCAAAGTCAGGCGTTCAACCCAATACGCGTTCTGGCTGGCCAGGATGTGGAAAAACTTCAGCCTGCGCAAAGCTTCGGACACCGAGGGCGAAGTCACCAGGGTGCGCCAAAATCCTTGCCGCCCTTCCCGGTACAACAAACGCAAACGAACGGCCAAAAACGACTTCATGTCCCTTTGGGTGGACTCGGTTTGGATAATGGTGGAACGGATGTTTTGCAGGGCGTACTGAACGGTCTGCAGGTTGCGCTGATCTTCGCCGTAACGCTCCTCGGCTTCGGCAATGCGTTTTTCCACTGCCTGCAATTCAGTTAAAATTGACCGTTCCTGGCGTTTCCCTTGAATGACACGCTGCTGTTCCTGCGTGATCTGCTGTTGCAGGGTTTTTAAATCCTGTTGGCCTTTTTGCAGGTTTTGCTGGGTTTGTTGCAATTGTTTATGCGACTCGGAAGCTGTTGCCGAAACTCCCAAGCCCGCCCACGTTACGGCCAGGATCAACACCGCGCACCGGGCGTTCATTCGCGCAATTGCCTTCCCACGGCCAGCAAGCTGCTGAACAAACCCATCATCGAGCCTGCGGCCATCAATCCCAGCACCCCGAAAAGCGTCCAGGATTCAACTGCGGGAGGAAGCAGGGCTTCCAAATCCACGCTGACATCGCGCCAGGCGTAATAGGACAATAGTTTCCAAATGCCGAACATCAGCCCCGCGGCCGTCACCCCGCCCAAGGCGCCCTGCACCAACCCCCAAATCAAAAACGGCCCGCGCACGAACCATTTGGTGGCGCCGATCATGCGCGTGATGGTAATTTCCTCGCGCCGGGCAAACACCATCAGGCTGATGATATTGGCAATAATAAAAATGGCCGCTACGGTCAGGGTGGCGGTTAAAATAATCCCCCCCAAACGCACCAATTGCAGAAACTTCAACAAACGGTCCGCGTCTCCGCCGCCGTAGGTGCTTTCCTCCACCCCCGGCTGCTCGTTCAGCCACGTGGCGAAATAAGCGACATTGTCCGCGGTTTTTTCGCGCAACTGAATCCGCACCGAGGCCGGCAGCGGGTTGGCGCCCAACGCATCCACGAAACGCTTAAGCGCGGGATCGCCGGAAAATTCCTGCAAAGCCGCTTCCTTGGTATGATACTCCAGGCCCACCACCTGCGAGGAAGCGCGGATCTTGGCCAGCAGGGCTTGCACGTCCGCGTCAGCCATTTGATCGTTTAGAAACGCCACCACCTCGACTTTTTCTTCCACAAAGTCCACTAATTTAAATACCCCGAATTGCAGCACCAGCAAAAGGCCCAGGGCCATGAGCGACATGCTGATGGCTCCCAAAGAAATCAGGTTCAGGCGCTTGCGGTTCAGCAACAGCCGCAGGGCTTCCTGGAAAAGAAAATTGCTTAACATACCTTAAGCCCGTCCCTTTCCGCCCGAATCATGCCCTTATCCAGGAAGATGGTGCGCTTGCGCATTTTTTGAATAAAATTGAGGTTGTGCGTGGTGCAGATAACCGTGGTGCCCGCTTCGGACATTTGCCGCAGCAGGCGCATGACTTCCCAGCCCGTGGAAAAATCCAAATTCCCGGTTGGTTCATCGGCCAGCAAAAGCGGCGGATCGTGCACAATGGCGCGCGCCAGGACCACGCGCTGCCGCTCGCCCCCCGAGAGGTGCCAGGGTTTTTGCTGGCGCTTGTGGCTTAAGCCCACTTTGTCCAAAACGCGGTTCACGTCCTTGGTAATCATGCGGGACGGATAGTGCATGACGTGCAGGACCAAGGCAACATTTTCAAACACCGTGAGGTCATAAAGCAAATTGAACTCTTGAAATACCACGCCGATCTTGCGGCGGAAATACGGCACCTGGCGGGGCTTTAGTTTCGCCACGTTTTGCTCGCCCACGATCACTTGCCCCTGCGTGGGCAGAAATTCGCGGAATATGAGTTTGATGAGCGTGCTTTTCCCGGCTCCCGAAGGACCTGTGACCATCACGAACTCGCCCTGCGCAATTTTTAAATTTACGTCCTTCAGGGCCTTGAACTCATCGGCATAGGTCATGTGGACATTATGAAAACGGATCACGCGGGTAAAGCCTCCTTCAAACCGGGTATTCGAATTATAAGGCCCGGCGCACCCGGCGTCAATGGTCCTGCCGGGAAATGCGCCCGGTAAATTCCCGCACGCTGTCCGCAGCCAAGCCGCGCAATTGCTGCATGCATACTTGTTGTTCGCGAAGCGCCCGGGCGTGTGTTTTCCAAATACCCTCCACCCCCATGGTTCCCGCCAGCGGCTGTTTTAATGCCGCAGAGAGATATTGGATCTTCCCGTCGCGTCCGCACCCTGTCACCCGCGCACCGGTTGAAGCTGCTGCGATCAAACCATGATAGCGCATGGAGATCATCCATTCGATTCCGGCCAGGGCTGAAACCGCCTGCGCAAACGTGCGGCCGGACAGATTGACTTGCGCCGAGTCAACTTGTGCATACTTCTTTTGCCATTGCGCGCAGACTTCGCTATCGCCCCGGTTGCCCAGCAGCACCCAGCGGACGCGCTTCTGCTTTTTTCGGGCCAAGTCCATAAACTCGTCCAACCAAGACGGCGGTGTTTGCTCCAGCCAATCGGCGCGCAGGCAAATGGCCCAATCATTACCCAAACGAGTTTTAGGAACCGGTAAAGACCAAACCCAATCCGCTCCCGTATGAATCCGTGCCTCGGGCACACCCATCCGGCAACACCACTGTGCCCCCTCGGGATCGCGCGCTAAAATAAAACCCAGACGCGGCAAAATCCATTGGCAAAATTTGCGATTCCATCCGCGCGTAATGGGGCCAAACCCCTGTCCGGCCAGCACCACCGGTTTCCCCAGCACGCGGGCGCACAAGCCTAAGGCCAAATAATAGGCCGGAGTCCAAGGCCCGGATAAATCCTGAATGAGTCCGCCGCCGCCGGAAATAAAAAAATCGCACTGGGAAATTTCTCTTACCACCGAAACCATATCCCAACGCGGGACAGATCGAACGCCATGGCGCGCTTGCGTGCCTGCCGGATCAACGGACAATACCGTAATGGCATGCGACTCAGGATTCAGGGCGGCGATCAGCGCTTCCAAAATCCATTCATCGCCCTCATTGCCAAACCCATAATATCCGGAGATAAGTATTTTCACCGGCGTTTATTCCACTGCCACACGGCCCACAGCCCCGCGGCCCCAAGCAGCGATCCCACCCATAATCCGTGGAAACTTCTCAGTCCGCTGATTAACAACGGCGTGTGCAAATGGCAAAAGGTATTAATCAAGGAGATGGGCCCCAGCAGTCCGGCCCACAGGCACCATTTCGGCCATGCTGAATTGCGAAACGCCTGCATTCGGCGCGCGCCCAATCCCACCCAGAGCAGCGGATAGCCGATTAAAAATTCCTTAAACCTGGGACGGACGCCAAAAAATGTTTCCAAGCCGTCGCGCCATTGCAGTTCCCAGGCTCTGCCCGGAAACCAGGTCAAATTACCGGTGCGCAGCAGCACGATGCCGATGCCAACACCAAGGCACGCAATCCAAAGCAACGTAACCCAGCGATGTTTCCGGTCAATGCGTTCTTTCCACCACCCGGGATTCAGCAAGGCTGGAAATAAATAAATCATGCCCAGTGCCATGGGCACGGCAATCGCGGCTTTGACACCCGTAAATACATTCAGGCGCTGCACGAATTCCGGCTGGTATAATAAAATGGCAATGATCGCGGCCGCGCCCAGGGCCCACGCCAGGATCAAAGCAAACTCCCGGCTGATGGTGCGCAGCCATGCTTTCCATTCCAACACGGCTTCGGGTTGCAGGTCTGTTTGGCTTATTCCCAGCAGCGGCGCCATGATTGCCAAAAGCCACGCGCCGAGCTTGGCCCCCCACTGTGCCGGGCCCTCAAACTGCAACACCATCAGCACCAGCGCCAAGCCCAACGCCGTCCAGCGGAAATACTTGGCCCGCAAGCGGATCACGCGCACGGGACCTGAAACCCCGGGTTGGCCGGTGATGGCCGCGGCCCAGCGGGCCCAGCGCCAAATAAAAAAATAACAAAATGCGCCCATGGCAAAAAATAGAAATACCTGGGCCAAAGCCCCGGTGCGGAAACGCCGTTGTTTGCTCAAGGCCCCGGGCTCGTATCCGGATTTTTTCAGAGCCTGCGTCAAAGTTTGCGTATAGGCCTGCTGTTGGGTAAAGGTCCACGACGCGGGAAATTCCAAATGTAAAAACCTCACTCCGCGTTCACGCACCGCGCGCACCAAACGCAGCGTAAGGGTGGCGGGCGCGGCTTGCAAAAACGCGTCCTCCGTCAAGCGATAAGCGCGCACCAGGTAATGCCGCGGCGCGCGGCGCAACACAAGCTCCCCGGCAGGGGGCAGGGAAAACTCAGGCAGCACCAGGATGGGTGCGCGCAGCCAGGGCGTGTTCAAATACGCCCGGTAAAAACTGACAGCCCCGGCGCCGCCGCGCCAATCCGCGATGACTTCCTGCGGGCGCAGCGAGGCCAATGCCCGCGTCAATTGATTCAGATCCGCGGCCTGGGCCCAATCCCCGGCCGGAAGACGCAGCGCGCGCCGGAATCCCGGCGGCATGGACCCTTTGGAAATATCCATAATAAAACGTTCGGGATTGATATCTTCCACGGCTGCGGGCAAGCGGAGATCGAACAAATATTGATTGTTGCGGATGCGGATGCGCAGGTTGGAAAATCCCAGTTGACCGCCCAAATAAATGGCCGCGTTTCCGCTCAATTGGCTGTCGGCCAGCTGGATCTGTAAACGCGCGGGTTCGGGATGCCACGCTACAGCCAGATGATAATTCATCAAATCCGCCAGCGTGTAAGGTTCGCGCACCAAGGTCGTGGCCCCGGCGGCCAGCAGCCGTTTTGGTGCCTGCGGATCAACCAAACTTTGAGTTAGTAATTGTTTTTCAGGATAGGCAATTTCCACGCGGCGGTCTTGCCATTCAACATTAACCCGCTGGACGCCCAGGGTTAATACCGTGGCCAAGGTGCACCAAAAAATCAACGTAATGACAAACCGGTCCAGGCGTTGGAGTTCCGTTGGGTTCACGGGCGGGCGGAAGCGCCACGGGCCCGTTTATGCGCCCATTTGGCTTTTTTATGGGATTCAAAATCTTTGGAAAAAATATGCGTGCCGTCGCCCCCGACCACAAAAAACAAATCATCGGTCTGGTCCGGGTGCGCCGCCGCTTGCAGCGAGGACACCCCGGGATTGGCAATCGGCCCCGGCGGCAGCCCCGCATGCCGGTAGGTGTTGTACGGGGAAGCGTCTTGCAGGTCATCCAAACTCAAACTGCCGCCCGCGCGCCCCAGCCCGTAAAGCACCGTGGCGCAGGATTCCAGGCGCATGTGTTTGGCCATGCGGTTATAAAAAACAGAAGCCACGTGCGCCCGCTCTTGCGGCGCCTTCACCTCGCGCTCGATCACTGAAGCCAGGATTACCAACTGTAATGGTTTAAGCAACCCGCCGCCCGCCAGCACATCCCCGGTTTTTTCATGAAACCGTTTAATCATCAATTGGGCAATCTGAACCGCGTCCAGGCCCTTGGTGATTTCATACGTGTCGGGAAATAAAAAGCCTTCCAGGCACGCAGCGGGAACTTCCCATTCCTGCGCCCGCTTGGGGTCATTCACCACTGCCATAAACGCCGGGGCCGGGGTAAACCCTTCGGCTTCCAATTTTTCCGCGATTTGCCGGGCCGTATAACCTTCGGGGACCAAGAACTCATGCCGCACGGTTTGCCCTGCCACCAACTGCCGGACAACCTGGGGCAGAGTCGCGCCCCCCGGGAAGGCATACTCACCGGCCTTCAGCCGCCGCGCCTGCCCCGTGAGGGCCGCATAGTATCTGAAAACCCCCGCATTGCGGACCACTCCGGCCACTTGCAATTTCTGCCCAATCGCCGCCGTCCCGGATTTCGCCGGTATTTCCACAATGTGCGCTTGCACGTTGTCCGGGCCGGTCCACAGGTAAAAATACAGCAGCAAAAACGTCAGCACAACAAACCCTAGACCCGCACCAGCAAAAACAACAAGTCGTTTCATAGAATATTCCACCAAAACAATTTTTCTTTTGAACATAACAGTATCTCTGAAAATTGTCAAATTTTATATGGACAAATATAAAATTTGATTTTATATTTGTCCATATGCTTAAACGCAATCTTGAACCCATCATTCAGCAATATGCCCACGAGTATCCCGTGGTGGCCATCGTCGGTCCCCGGCAAAGCGGCAAAACGACTTTGGCCAAAAAACTTTTTCCCAAGCACGCCTATCTCTCCCTGGAAAATCTCGATCTGCGCCAGCAAGCGGAAAATGACCCCAGAGGCTTTTTAGCGGATCATGACGGGCCGCTCATCCTCGATGAGGTCCAGCGCACACCGGGGCTCTTTTCATATTTGCAGGAAATCGTGGACTCAAAACCCCGGCCGGCGCACTACATTCTCACCGGTTCCCAGCAGTTTATGCTCATGGAAAAAATTTCCCAATCTTTAGCCGGGCGGATCATCACGTTTACGCTCTTCCCTTTTACCCTCACTGAACTATATTTCCACCAGCAGGATAGTTCCTTGGCGGAAATTTTTCAACCCAAGCTGCGGCGGCGGCCCTCCCAGCTTCCGCCCCTGTTGGACATTATTTTTACCGGGTTCTACCCGCGCATTCACGACCGCCATTTAACCCCGCGAAAATGGCTGGAAAATTATGTATCGACTTATGTGGAACGCGACATCCGCGCTTTGGTGAATGTACAAGATCTTAGAACCTTCGAAAACTTCCTCAAGATCATCGCCGCTCATTCCGGCCAGCTGGTCAATTATGCCGCCCTGTCCAATGTCGCGGGTATTTCGCAGCCCACGGTAAAAAAATGGCTCTCCTTGCTGGAAACCTGCGGCATCATTTTTTTACTAACGCCGCATCATAACAACTTCATCAAGCGCCTGGTCAAAGCTCCCAAACTTTTTTTTTGCGACACCGGCCTCCTCTGCTTTCTGCTCTCCATCAAAACCCCGGTGGAATTAAAAAACCATCCTTTGTATGGCAACATTTTTGAGACTTTTATAGCCAGTGAACTTTACAAACGCTGTGCACACGTAGGTGAAATTCCTCCGTTGTATTTTTGGCGTGATAAATCCGGACATGAAATCGATCTACTGGCGGATTTCGGAAACAAGCTGCTCCCCATTGAAATTAAAGCCGGGCAAACCTATTCGTCCTTTTTTGCTTCCGAACTGCTTAAATGGTTAAAATTACGGGGCAACACTGCCAAAACCGGCATGGTTATTTACGCTGGTGATCACCTCGTGGGCCGCGATGCCGCCATCACCGCCGTGCCTTGGTGGGCATTTTAAAACCACCAACTTGCTGCTGGTGCGTATTGCAATACGCCCCTACATATTCATTATTTCAAAACCACCAATTTTGCCACCGGATAATTTTTCTTTTTTCCGTCATTGGTGGTCACCACCAATTTGCACAAATAAACTCCCGGGGCAATGTCCGCCACGGACCAGGGTTCCAAACGCGCACCTGACGCGGAAATACTGCGCGTAAAATGCGTTACCAATTGATACCCGGAATTATAAATAAAAAATTCCGCCCCGCCAGCGCCCGAAGCCATGAACGCCAGGGTCGCGCTTTGCCGCGCGGGATTGGGGAAAACAATAAGCCGGTCGCCGTGCGCATTCCGCTCAAGACGGCCACCTATTCCGATGCATGGCGGCCACCCTCCCACCGAACAAAATCTCAACGATCAAAATATAACACAGGTGGCC
>JAGVPM010000093.1 GCA_020052235.1 Candidatus Goldiibacteriota bacterium | reverse complement strand
GGGACCGTGGCTTTCCGGCCAAAGGTTGAAGCGTGTTCCCTTTTTTCCTGCTTTTTGGCATCTTCTTCGGTGGTGACTGCGCACCGTGTGATTGAATGCTCTGCCTGAAAAATCCGATCTTCGGATCTTGAAAAGGTAAACTGAACTGGTCCTCGTACTGTTCCAGCTCCTTTGTCCCCAGTTGCCAATACCGCGCCAAATGTTCTTATGTCATAATAGTCTTTACAGAGTTTATTTTGTCTTTCCTTGGCGTCATTACCTTCAGCTTTGTCTATTATGGTGTTCAATACCTGATCCTGCCTAATAAAAATATCATTTGGAGCTTTGAGCTGCTTTTCCAGCATGACATAATTCCTTACTTTTCTTTTAATGCAAACATCTGTAATCAAACCATGCTGATCTTCCGCGTCAGCTCGCGGCAGATTCACCTGATCCGGATCGCCATTGGGATTGCCATCTTTTACATCAAATAGAAACACAAAGTCATACCTGTTTTTAATAGCATTGCTCATTTTAATTTTCCTCCTGGTTTTGTTTGTTGGATTTGTTGAACTGTGCTTGTTTCTGATGGTAATAGCCAATAGCAAACTGGCCCTGTTCTTCCAGGGTAAATATGGTTGGGAAATTGTTTATATCAATTTCTTTGCACAATTCCTGCATTTCTTTATCCATGTTTACAGCCAGTCCGGGTTTTTCATTTTTGAGTTTGGTAAAATGTTTTGAATTAAGGCTAAACAATCTTCCAAATGCTGAAGCCGGTGTTGTCATGGCATAAGTAAAATAGCGTTCTCTGATACCTGCATTCTTGTCACCCAGTGCCGCATACTGAACACTTTCCATCTTGGCAAATAACTGCCCGCATACATACGCAATTGGCCTTTGCCCTTCCTGCAATGATTCTTTGATCACAAACCCACCTCCTCTATGATGGCGATTTAGTATTAATTTTATTACGGCAGCTTTATCGGCTGTTATTCCCCATTTATCCAAACGCGATCGTTGCAGCACTTTGGTAAGCATCCAGATTGGCGGTAGGGTATTTTTGATAGCTGCATTCCAAAGACTGGTTGCGGCTCGTGCCAGAGCCGGGTCCTTCTTGTCATGCGACCCATCGCTATTTGCTCTTTGGCAGCTTCTTGCCAGATCATAAAGTCGGGTATACTGTCTGGTCATTTTTTTCTGATCCCAATCATATTCGTCAATACCGATATCCAAAAACCACTTGGCGATTGATTTTTTAAAATCTCCAAGGCTTGTCTCCAGCCAGTCACGCACTGCAATGCGTGCGGCTGCGCCAGAGAGGGTGCAGGAATAAAACTGGTCTTCATCCAAATGACGATGCTTATTTTCAGCTCCAGTTTGAATGGAATCAATCAGCCTGGCAACTTCACCCGCATCCGGTTCTTCCAATAAGCGGATGTCATTTACTTCCTTATTGTTTTTTGTCCAGAACACAATCGCTGTATCTGATCCGAAGTTTTTTCGATTGGTATAGCGGAACTGCGGTTTTTCTTTGCCTTTATTGTCGGTAACCATAATTTCATTACCGTTCGACAATAACCAATTCAGACCTTCAACATAGGTTTTGGCACAATTGGTACAGACTGACGAATTATAATTCCCTTTTAATTGATACGACTCAAAAGCATCTACATTATACGAGACCAAAGCACATCCGCTGGTTTGACCGTCCGGCACTCTTTTAATCATCCCGTGCGGCAAGTCTGCCACCAAGTGCTCGGCACTTCCGCAAATTGAGCATTTTGTTTCTGATTCGCTTTTTTGCTCTTTCTGACTTTCTTCATATTTTTTTATAATGCTTCGTAGTACTGGTGATTTTTCATGAACACGGTCTCCCTGCGAAGATATTCTAAATCCTATATTCCCCTTTCTTTCTTTTTCATTGGGAATGGCTTTTTCGAAATCCTTTAATGCCTTCTTTATCCCATCGGCTTTATTTTTATAGTAAAATTCCAGAACCGGCTCGATTTTATTGATATCCTTATATTCATCCAGCTTTTCTAAAAACAATTGATGCTTCTTCTTGGATTTATCACCGCCATATCCAAGAACTTCTTCTGCTTTGTCCAGAAGAAGCCTGGCTTTGCCTTTTTTAGCTGTTATGGCTTCAGCTTTTGTCAATTTAGTCTCAATAACTTTGAAAGCCTCATAACTGCCGTCCTGTTTGATTATCAGTTCTATTGATAGTGGTTCATCCTTTAATGCATTGTGTATCCATTCGTCTTCTGTATTATCTGATCCAAGTTTTTTTCCTAACTCGCTCAGTTCCTTTATCATCCCGCCACCTCCGCTGCTTCCTTCATATTAAAATCATAAATAAAAGCAGATACTTCGCTATCTTCGGGTGGTCTGATATGACTGGATTGCATCATCTTGTCATTTTCTGGCACTTTGCAATCCAACACACCATCGCGAACAGCCACATCGTAGAAAAAGACGGGTTCCGGCTTTCCTTTTTCATCGTAATAAATATCAAAAAGCATACTGCCGATTGGAATAGTTTCTGCAATCGGTTGCTCTGTTCCATCCGGCTCCATAAATTCGGCTGCAAACTCACGGGTGCCCAGATATGGCCTGCGCCAGCACTGGCCTCTTTTTACCCTTCTTACAAACATGCCGTCATTATCACCATCTATGCCTTTTCTGCCGACATACTTGCCGGGATTGTTTCTTTCACTTTTTTCTTTTTGATAAATGGACGCTTCAATAATGTAGGCTACATCCCGAAGAACAACGCTATTCCGCTGTGCTCGATGCTCTTCAATAATGATTGGCACTTTCCCCTGTTTTGAATTAATTTCATTACGTTTGATATTGGCAAATCTTATTGGATTAAGTACCAATATCCGCCGCACGTACCACTGAAACTCCGGCTTCCATAATATGGAATCAAGAATTCCTCTGGCAGCCGACGGCGTCATGCAGGGATAGGTCATACGTTCAACTTTTAAATCTGGTCTTGTAAAGCACGCAAATAGGCCCGTTACTTTCACTTTCACAATTCGTTCATCAAGCATTGTCACCTCCTATTTAAATAATCAGATTATCTGCCTCCATGGGTGCAGATGAAATCCCGGTTGCTTTATCATAGCTACCATACCAGACCAGTATTCCATTTTTGGTTCTTACGCACGCTTCCTGATTTTGATTGATAAACGGTTTATAAACCTGAACAATATACGATTGCATTTTCCGGTAATCATCTTTTGATAAATATTCTTTATGTTCTATTGAATGTAAAAGCGCCTTGCTCTCTGCGCTGTAGTTATAAATAAAAAGGCTTTCCGTGGCATTGCGAATGATTCTGTAACTATCGTTTACAGTTTTAAAATTCAAATTATCACGCGCCGATTGAATATTATATTTATCAGCATCAACATACAAATTTATTATCTGGGTGTAGTATTCATTATAGAAATCATGATCGTGCAGTCTGGCCAGGTTATCTTTAATAAGTTCTTCTGCATGCCCTGCACAAGCACTGTAAGTTTTATCCGGCATGCCGCTGCCCTCCAAATTAAAAAGCGTCACTTTTCCGCCCAGTTCTCCAAGTTTGCCCTCACGATTGCACCTCCCGGCTGATTGGATAACCGCTTCCAGCGGAGCCATGGCGCGATAAACAACTGAGAAATCAAAATCAACTCCGGCCTCGATTAGCTGGGTTGAAACCACCAATATTTTTTTGTTGTTCAGAAGATTATCCCTGACACTGCTAATAACTGTTTTTCTATGCTGCGGGCACATTAACGTTGAGAGGTGATATTTTAATTCCCAGACACCGCACGCTCTCATTGTTTCGTAAAACTCCAACGCGGCTTTTTTGGTATTAAATATAACCAGTACAGAAGTATTGTTCTTTAATACCTCGTTTTTCAAATCCTCTATCTGGACTGAATTAAGCTCGTTTAACAGCTTGTATTCCACCCGTCTAGTTAATTCATATAATCGCTTCGGATTATCAATAAGCGGCGTGATCGCCTCTATTCCGTCAAAGCCTTTGCGCTTTTCAAATGCCGGCTGGGTGGCAGTGCAAAAAAGAAAAGATATATCCATTATTTTTTGCATGCCTTTGAGCATATCCAGTGTTGGTAAAAGGACTTCTTTGGGCAGAGTCTGCACCTCATCAAAGATAACCACAGACTTGGCAAGATTGTGTATTTTCCGGCATTTGGATGATCGATTGCTGAACATGGATTCAAAAAACTGGACGGTTGTGGTGATTATAATCGGATAATCCCAATTCTCACACGCTAGTTTTTTCTTTTCTTCCAGCGAGGCATAATCGCCCGCTTCTGATATTTCTTTTTCAGAGTCCTCATTATAGCTGGAATGATGCTCCAGCACCCATTCTTCACCAAATAGATTTTTTAGTATTTGCGCAGTCTGATCAATGATATTGATATAAGGCAGTACAATGACAATTCTTTGTAGTAAATTGCTTTTGGCATGACGCAATGCCCAAGCCAAGGAGGTTAACGTCTTGCCCATTCCAGTTGGCAATGCCAGCGAGTAAAATCCTACCGGATGGCCAGCTTTTTCAAGCACTCTTTCACGTGCCCAATTTCTCAGATTATTAATTTCACCCTCTATAGATTTTCTGTTCAAATCCTGTTCCAGTTTTTCGATCATAATATCTACAGGTAATTCAAGCGTAGGTCTTGCTTTGGTTTTCTCTATGTGAAAATGCGCTTCTGTATCCAGCCAGTCCGCGTCTGTTAAGGCGCTAAATAGATATCTAACGAAGACATCTGTTTCCAATAAATTTCCGGCTTTGAATTTACTTAAGTCCCTGATTTTGCTTTCATCAAGTTTGATATCTTCTTTTAAAGTACTTATAACTTCTTCAAACCCATCAACTTCATTGAGCGTAAAACAATCTGTATCTTCCTTCCAATGGCTCCTATTCGGAATACCTTTATGATGCCCGTCAATGGTTAAAGATGCTTCAAGTAATTTTAAGATTCGCGTATACCCAGCTCCCCATGAAGCATGGGGCACACTTCCTCGCCGCCCTCCATTTTCCAGATAATTCTGAAAGGCTGGTTGGTATTTACCCAAATCATGTAGTAATCCTGTTAGTCTGAATATTGATTTATAGTTTTCTTTATGCGCAAAGAGTTCCATAAGCCTTGCTGTTTCAAATAAGTGGTCAGACAATAAATGTTTTTTGCTCTCGTCATTTTCTGAATGTGCGAAATACTTAGTCACCTCTTCACCCACGCTGTGCACGTGCTTACATTGCCGTGTATATTTTCAGACCAGGATTGTTTGTCATTCTCCGGAAAAAGCTTTGTGACGCCGGGTACCTTTCCGATTATTTTTGCTAATTGACCATGTGCGTTTTTTGTATCAGCGCTTCCGGTTGTCCTGACAAAATCATAAAAAAGGTTGGAGTTTGTTTTCAGCATTTGTTGAATAATCAAGTGGCTGTCAAAAATATCCCCTGATTTAAAATCTTCAATAACTCTGCTGATAAACTCAATAATGGAATCTTTAGTTTCTTTTTCCATTTTGTTCCTCCTGTAATTTATTGTGTTTTTATTCTAATGCACCTTCCAATTTTCTGTTCTCTATCTACCACACCCGCAGGCTCAAACCACGAGCCTAGTAAAAATCATTTTTGCCTTTGCCGCTTCAGTGCCAGCTCCATCAGCTCAACCACTTCTTGCCTGAGCTTCTCCGGCGCCAGCACCTCCACATGCGGCCCGTGCTTGAGAATATCCATCACCAGCTCGCGTGTGTCTGAGTACGGCACTTCCAGCACATAGTTCCCGTTCACAAAACTACCCTTCTGCTGCGGATGCCACACTATATCCGCCACCCAGCGAAAATTTCCACGCGGGCACCGTGCCCGATGTTTCAAATTTCAACCCGTGACAAAATGTCACGACCTCACTTTGTTCCGCCACCCACTTCTGTTTAAATCCCCTCCAATAAACGCCAGTAAATTCACCGGCCATTTCCGCCACGCTGCCTGTAGGAACCGTCACGCCTATTCCCCACGGTCATTGAACGTTCACAATACTAACCTTTGGTTATTTCAGCCGCTTGACCGTTCTATTTGCCAATAACGACTTCATCTGACTGATCGCGGTTTCGTTCAATTTTACCAGCCGCTCGGACTGAGACATCCCCTGTTGGACAAACAACGCATTGATGCTTTCGAGATTAGAAAGCACCACCAGCTGTTCGAGCGCTGCTTGGTCACGGATGTTTCCGTCTTGGGTGGGATTAGCAACCCGCCATTCTTTGGCTGTCTGTCCGAAAAGGGCGACATTCAACAAATCAGCTTCGCTGGCATAGATGGCTTTGGCCTGTTCGCGGGTTATCAAAGCCGGAATGATTTTATCTTTAATGGCGTCTGTATGAATACCGTAGTTAATTTTGGCCAAGGTACGCTGCAGGTTCCATTTTAAATTCAAGCGCTTGTTCTCATCTTCTTTTAATCGCTGAAATTCTTTAATAAGATAAATCTTAAATTCCGCGCTAATCCACATACCAAATTCAAACGCTATGTCCTTATGTGCATACGTCCCGCCATATCTTCCTGCCGTTGCTTTTAAACCAATGGCGTTTGTTTTCTCAACCCATTCCTTTACGCTTATTTTGTAATTATTCAAACCAGCCTGACTTTTAATTATGGCGAATTCGCCATAATTAAAAGCGGGGTTGAAAACGTTTTCCCAAATGCCAAGAAATTCAACGGTGTTTCTGTTTCTAAGCCAATCAGAAATAAAAAAATCACCATCTTTGGCTTTCAGCATATCGGTCAAGGAAATATACTCCTGACCGCCAATTTTCATAATTGAAATGGTTGTGCCTTTAACTTGAATGGATCTGGGTTTCAGCATATCCGCTCCTCATAAATTGTATTGAAATCGCCGCAACCTTTACTTTGACAACCCGCGCGATTAAATCATTGCGCTTTTTCGTGAACGATTTTGCGATGCAACACCTCTCCTTACCACACCCCCAGGCTCAAACCATGAGCCTTGGAAAAATTATTTTTGCCGCTGCCGACTTAGTGCCTGCTTCAGCAGTTCAACAACTTCTTGCCTGAGCGTCTCCGGCGCGAGCACCTGTACCTCCGGCCCGTGTTTAAGAATATCCATGACCAGTTCGCGCGAGTCCGAGTATGGCACTTCCAGCATATAGTTCCCGTTCACAAAACTGCTTTTTTGCTGCGGATGCCATATTTCTTCCGCCACCCAGCGGGCGCGCTCCGGCGTGAAACGCAATATGGCGGTATGTTTGGGTTTACCGGCAAAAATGCCATACGCCGCGGCAAAATGATCGTCTAACCGTTTCTCGGATATTTGTTTGGCAGGTTTATCGAGTTGTCGTACATATTGAATACACTCCACGGCGAAGCTGCGCAGCGCTTGTTTGCCGTGATCCCAAGCGTCGAGATACCAATTTTCACGGTAACGGGTCAGCCTTTGAGGCGAGACGGTTCGTTGGGTGGTGGCATTGCGGGAACGGCTATGGTAGGTGAGATTCAAACATTTGTGCTGCAAGACCGCACCAGCGACAATTTTAAAATGGTCGGGATCTGTCCGGCGGGCGGCCATGCTTAAAATCCGGACACGCTTGCTTACTTCGGCGCAACCCATATGTTTTGATTTTAAAATTTCTTGAATGCGTTCTCTTAAAGGGTTGATCTGATTTTCCAAAAGACCCGGCTGGACTTCGGCCAACAGTTGTTGAACCGCCAAAAGCGCTTGAAGTTCCGAAGCATTGAACCAAAGACCGGGAAGCTCATAAAGAAGTTCGCCCCTGGGCGCGTAATGGTAACCACCTGCCTCGCGGTCAAATTCAATAGGCGCGCCCAGATAATTTCTCATGTCGCGGATGATGCGGTTTGCCGTGGCGCGGGAGCATTCGAGTTTTTCCTGTAAATGGGAGCGTGATACTGGAAAGTGTGCGTGTTTGAGGATATTGTGCAGCCTGAAGGTTCGGTCAAAAAGATCCATGGCGCCTCTTTCCGGTTTACGCAAACGGATTAACCCTTTTACGCTTATTCCAAATAAGTGGCCCGACAGTTTTTATAGTGTACCCGATTTTCTTCCTTCACCTTTTGTTTGTCCAGCTCTTTTACCAGTGAACAGTTGAGCAGTTGACCGCAGGTTCGCTTTTTCTACTGATCAACTGTTCTTCTGCTCACCTGCTCTGTTTAAAATAAAAAAACCACCCATCAAGGTGGCTTTTTTATTTTAAACTGGTAGCGGAGCAGGGATTCGAACCCCGGACACTACGGGTATGAACCGTATGCTCTGACCAACTGAGCTACTCCGCCATGATGTGAAACGTTGGTTGAAGCCTAAAAAAAATACCATAGGGGCTGGGCAAAGGCAACCTTTTTTTCCGGGTGTGATGGGTTACTTTGAAACAGCCCAAACATCGGGGCCGATGGTGGAAACGGACCATTCCGTAAGCCTGGACATCTCCAGCAGATGCTTGAACGCCTGCGAATCCAGGGTTTGGGGGCGGGTTTCGTACATGGCTTTTAATCCGGGGTTGCGCAAGCCGAACCAAAACGTGCTCAACCAGGACGCATCCCGGCGCACGTTGCCGACGAAAAACTTTCCGCCCCATTTTAACACGCGCGCCATTTCGTCCAGCATGGCCAAAGGACGGGACCATTGATGCAAACTGCCGTAGGAGATAACGGCATCCACGCTTTTGTCTTCCAAGGGCAGGCGCTCTCCGGCTTTGTCCAAATAGCGCACCCGGGAAGACACTTGCAGCTTGCGCGCATGTTGCTGCGCGGCTTCCCGTTCTTGGGAAGAATAACCGACGCCGATCAGTTCCAAATCCGGATGTTTGGCAACATAATGCAGACCGGGCCAGAGCGATCCGGGACCGATTTCCAAAAGTGATCCGAATTTAACGTGATGAGCCTGCGCGCATTGAAAGATGGTTTGTAAACTGGGGGTTGCCTGCATGGGAAATTTATACCCCCGTTTAATGTTGCCGGAATTTGGCAAGGATTTTTTCCGTAAAATCGGTGAGCTCAAGGGGTTCAAACGGTTTGACCACATAGCCGTCGGCGCGTAATTCAAACCCGCGTTCAATATCGTCTTTCTGCGCCTTGGCGGTCATGAAAATAATGGGTATGTGTTTGGTTTTTTCGTTATTTTTAAGGATGCGGCAAATCTCGTAGCCGTCAAAAACCGGCATCATAATGTCCAACAGCACCACGTCCGGCTGTTCCTGGTAAACCATGGCCAGCGCTTCTTGCCCATTGCGGGCGCTGACCACTTCATAACCGCGCATGGAAAAACTGGCTTCCAGCAATTCAAGCATATCGGCCTGGTCATCAACCACCAAAACTTTCTCTCCAGCCATGAACCGCACGCTCCCGCCCTCATACTAAATCACAGGCCATTAGTATAGCCTACTTGGGCGTAAAAATCAATTCATGACGAAATCTTTCTGTTCGGCTTTCATGGCAGCGCGCAAGTGGGTCACTGCTTGGCCGTGGATTTGGCATACCCGCGATTCGGTGACTTCCAGAATGGCGGCGATTTCCTTCATGGTAAGTTCTTCATAGTAATACAAGGTCAGCACCATTTTTTCTTTTTCAGGCAGCCGGTCGATGAGCGATCCCATAATCTCGCGTATTTCCTTGGCCGCCAATTCGGAAAAAGCGCTTCCAAAATTTTTGGACAATCCGCCCGTTTCCGCCGACACCAATTCCCAGCGCCGCTTCTCCCGGTCCTCCACCAATTCTTCCAGCGATACAATGGGGGGGATGTTGATCTCGCTCAGCATGGCGTGATATTGCTTGACCGATATGCCCAGCTGGCGGGCCAAATCCTGATCCGTGATGGCACGGTGCAATTTATTTTCCAGAATCTGATAGGCGTGCTCAAGCTCCCGGGTCTTTTGGCGCACCGAACGGGACACCCAGTCCATGGCGCGCATTTCGTCCAGCACCGCGCCGCGGATGCGAAAGAAAGCGTACGTGGAAAATTTTCCGCCCATTTCGAAGTCAAACTTCTCCATGGCATCAATCAAGCCGATGATCCCCGCAGTGACCAGATCGTCAATGTCCAGCCATGACCGGTTTTGCGGAACCGTCATCCGTTCGATCGTGAAACGCACCAATGGAATGTTGCGCTTCAGCAACTGTTCCCTGGCTTCCATGTCCCTGTGCTTTTTGTATTCCATCCACAAATCACGTTCTTCTTCGCGCATGATTGCACCCCTTTCAAATTCCGAGTTCCTTCATTTTGTTGAACAAGGTTTTGTAGTTGATCTTTAACAACCGGGCCGTCTTTACTTTGTTCCAGCGGGTATCCTGCAAAACCCGGATGATGGTTTCCCGCTCCACCTTCCGGGATACTTCCTGGCAAATTTCCTTAAGGGGCCGGACCGGCGCTTCGGGGGAAGGAGCCATGGCGGCCAATTCTTTAGGACGGGGTTGCCATTCCAAAATCTCGTTTGGAAAATGCTGGGGCTCAATATGATCGGTTGCCAGCACGACTGCCCGTTTAACGGCATGCATCAATTCGCGCACATTGCCGGGCCAGGCATAGCGTTTAATAATGTTCACTGCCTCCGGCGAGAAATCATCGATCGTTTTCGAAAACTTATGATTGAAATGCGTTAAAAAATGCCTGGCCAGCATAACGCTGTCGTCTTCGCGTTCCCGCAACGGCGGCAATAAGGCCACGAATTCATTCAGGCGGTGATACAAGTCCTCGCGGAAAAAACCGTTGCGGATGGCGTCATCCAAGTTGGTGTTGGTGGCGGTGATGAGGCGCACATTGATATCAATTTCATTTTTTCCGCCCAAACGTTGCAACCGGCGTTCCTGCAGCACGCGCAACAGCTTGACCTGGATATTGGGGGAAAGATTCCCGATCTCGTCCAAAAACAGCGTGCCGTTTTGCGCCATCTCAAAGCGCCCGATTTTGCGTTCATTCGCTCCGGTAAAGGCTCCCCGCTCGTATCCGAACAATTCGGATTCCACCAGCGTCTCTGGCAGCGCGCTGCAATCAATGGACACAAACGGCTGCGTCATTCTTGTGCTGTGCTCATGTATGTACTGGGCAATGAGTTCTTTTCCGGTTCCGCTTTCGCCTTGGATCAGCACCGTTACATCGTAATGTGCGATCCGGGCCACCACTTCCATAAGTTTATCCATGGCCGTACATGACCACAGGAGGTTGTTTTTCCGCTGCTCAATCTGCCGGCGCAGTATATCCACTTCGTTGATTAAGTCGGTGGTTTGCAGCGCGTTTTTCAAGGTGATCATCATTTCGTCCACATTCAAAGGTTTGCTGATGTAATCGTACGCCCCTAATTTCATGGCGCGCACCGCCGCTCCGATATTGTCAAACGCGGATAAAATAATCACGGGCAGTTGTGTGTGTTGTTCTTTGATGCGCTTAAGGGTTTCCAGGCCGTCAATGCCCGGCAACCTGAGATCCAGCAACACCAAATTGTGATCCCCCCGCTGCACCATTTCCAACCCCCGTTCGCCGTCAAAAGCGAGATCCACTGCAAAACCGGCTTCCATTAAAACTTTTTTCACAATCCAACAGATCTCGGGTTCATCATCCACCACCAAGATCTTTTTCATACTTACTTGATTCATATCAGCCAGCTCCTTAGTAACTGCTATATATACCGCAAAATGCGTACCAAGTTTATGGTCTGATTTTCAGAATTGCTTTTTATGGAGTGCTTTTTGTAAATCCCTGATTTATAACGATTTTCCGGATTTAATTGATAATAAAAAACTCCTGCCTCAGGTTTGAGACAGGAGTTTTAAATGACAGCTTGGAATTCAAACCATACTATCGGGCGTGTAATGCCGATTTATTCGGGAAACCATTTATCTATCACCATTTTTCCGGGAATTAGATAGATACCTTTTTTAATCATATTCTTTATTTCCGCCACTTTTTCTTTCCTAAAATACTCACTTTTCCGGAATTCCCGTTCCAACTCCTTAAGCAACGCTTGTACCTCAATTTCATCCTCCAAACTGTTAAAAGGCAATATTTTATTGGCCTTTTGGTCCTTTAATCTTCCGGAGCCGGCTCCTTTAAAGGACGCGTCGGTACTGAGAAAAGTACGTGAAAAACCTTTACTGGAAAGCTTATTTCTCCACCGGCGATATGAATTTGTCTTGGTTGGATCCATTAATAATCGCTCCTTTCCCCCGTAGCCAAAGTATCGGGAATCATAGTGCACGGCTTTAATATTTTTTTTAAAAAACGATTAAATTTTATGTTTGCGATTTTGTAGGGAACGGTTTCAAACCGTTCCCTACAACCGCACAAGGTGGTTTATTTTTTAATATAAGGAAGGAACATTGAAAAAGTCGTGCCTTTTTGAAGTTCGGATTTGACTTCAATCCGGCCGCGCAGTTCATCAATAATCATTTTCAAAACAAACAAGCCCAAACCCGAGCCCCCTACGCGCTTGCTGAAGAAAGGCTCGAAAATATGCCCCAGGTCCTCGGCGCTGATGCCTTCTCCCGTATCTTTGATGCGTATATTAACCATGCCGGTTTCTTGGTCCCAATAGGTATGCGTGAAAAGCTCACCGCCCCTGGGCATGCTGTTTAAGGCATTAATATAGATATTCAAAAGCGCGCGCTGCAAATGCTCGCGGTCGCCCGAAACCTGGGGCATGGGACTGAACAAATCCTGGGTGTGCGTGACCCGCTGCGCCAGGCATTTTTCCTTGATAAACCCATCCACTTCCTGAATGCATTCATTCAAATCCAAGGGCTCGATTTTTAATTTTAACGGACGCGCCACCACCAACAGTTCCCGGACCGTCGAGTCGATTTCCAAAATCTTTCTTAAAATCGTGTCCATGATTCCGCGCCGTTCGTCGGAAGTTTCCAATTTACTCTGTAAAAATTGCATCGAAGCTCCGATGATGGACAAGGGATTGCGGATTTCATGCGCCATGGCAGCGGCCAATTGCCCGACGGCGGCCAATTTTTCAGCTTTGACCAAATCCTGCCGCGTCTGCCACAGTTCGCTGTAAAGGCGCTTGATGCGCAGCATTACCTGCACTTTAGCCAAGAGTTCTTCATGGTCAAACGGTTTGAGCATATAATCGTCAATCCCGCCTTCCAAACTCTTAATCTTCCCTTCCTTGGAATCCAATCCTGTAACCATAATAATGGGAATATAAAGCAGGACTTTATTGTTGCGGATGCGCTGGCACATTTCCATGCCTGAAATGTCATTCATCATTTCATCCAGAATAATTAAATCAGGTTGGCGCATTTCAATGGTTTCGAGCGCTTTTTCCCCGTTGGAAATCTTGATTACGTCGTGACCCGCTTCGGTTAAAATGGCGTGGTACAAAAGCAATATATCCGGATCATCATCAACGCAATATATTTTTCCATATTCCATAACCGCGCGCCCCTCCGATTGGTTTGATGGATTTTATAGTAGCCCGACTCCGTTGTTTATGGCAAGCCTTAATCGCAGGAAAAATGCTTCAACTTGAAGACCATAGGTTGACTTTTTTAATATACTCCCCTAGAATCGAGATCACTTTCCAGGAAAGGATTAACCCATATGCTCTTCAGCCACAAAAATCATAAAAGCCGACGCATTTTAGAACGCCAAAAACGCCGTTGGCTTTCTTTTGGAATTGCCGGGTTGGTTATTTTAAGCGCCGCGGTCTATTTATACGGCGGGCAGTTCCGGGTTTATCTGCTCATGGACAAAGGCCGCACCTACCTGCAGCAGGGAAACCTGGATCAGGCTCTGCTTAAATTCAACCAAGTGCTGGAACTGCACGCCAACCACCCCCAGGCCATTGACGCCATCGGCTTGGTCTATCTGACTCAGGGTGATTTGATCCGGGCGGAAATTAAATACGAACAGGCCATCAAACTCGGCTTGAAACCCAACCGGCGTTTTAACCACGCGAAACTTGGGGACATGTATTTGGCCCGCGGTTTGTATGCTCCTGCGGAGTTGGAATTCCGGCACAGCTTGGATTTAACTCCGCGCGATGCCGGTCTCCGTTTGGGACATGCGCTTGCCTTGCATGCTTTAGGCCGGGTTTCCGACTCCATTGACGAATACCGTCAAACCCTCGCTTTGGACCCGGATATCAAACTGGCCCAAACTCAACTCAATCAGGCCCGGCAGGAATTGGAGCGGGGATTCATATACTATATTTTTGACCGCGCCCATTCCCCGCTGGCCCGTTTTTCCATTTTGCGCCAGGGAAGCGGCCAGCGTTATTATCCGCTGCTGCAATACGCCGCGCATATGGTGGGTTATAAAAGCGACGAACACGGCAGCACCGGTTTGGAAAAAGCCCTGGCGCCCTATTTGCCTGGAAACGCAGTCACCTTAACCATTAACGCCGATTGGCAGCGCGCCGCAGACCGCGCCCTGGGTTGGCGCAAAGGCTCCCTGGTGGCCTTGAATCCTAAAACCGGAGAAATACTTGCGATTGTCAACCATCCTTCGTTCAACCCCAACCGCATCGATGAGGACTGGGATAAAATCATTAAGAATAAAAATTCCCCTCTAAAAAACCGTGCAACCGAAGGTTTGTACGAACCCGGTTCCATTTTCAAAATTATTACCGCTTCGGCGGCGCATGAAACCAATCTGGATTTAAAGCGCATCTTCCCGGTGAATTGCACCGGCGGGATCCGCTACGGCGCAAATACGTTCTGGTGCTGGAAGCGCCACGGCCGAGTGGACTCCCTGCAAGCCGCCTTGGACACATCCTGCAATGTGGGCATGGCCGAAGTCGGCTTCGCCCTGGGACCGGACCGCATGTACGAATATGCCAACAAATTCGGGTTCGGGGCCCCGCTGACTTTCCCATTTAAATCCGAACTCCTGGAATGGTCTTTTCCCATTGCTACGTCCACGGCCCCCATTGCCAAAGATACCCGGTTTGACCAAGCCGAGTTCGCCTGCGGTTTGGGCGCAGGCACCAACATTTCTCCCTTGCATGCCGCCATGCTCGCGGCCAGCATCGCCAATCAAGGGCGCATGATGGCTCCTTACTTCATTAAAGAAATCCGGAATATCCGTGGAGAAATTTTAGCCGAAGGCGCGCCTCAGTTGCTGCGCACCCCAATTGCGCCCGAAACTGCGGCTCAAGTGAAAGCGTATATGATTGATACCGTGAAGCACGGCATTGCCCAACGCGCGCAGGTGGACGGCTTCACCGTGGCTGGGAAAACCGGAACCACCGGTGATTCCGCGCACGGATTGAACGGCTGGTTTATTTGTTTTGCCCCCGCTGAAAATCCTCAAGTGGCGGTCGCCATTTACGCAGAAAAGGAAGGCACCGGCATGGATGTCGCCTCGCCCATTGCCCATTCATTTCTGTCGGATGTATTGACCAAGTAGGGAACGGTTTAAAACCGTTCCCTACAAACCTACCCCAGCGGACATCGGGCCAGCACCGTATGTTGCGCTCCGCCCGGGGACAACTCCGATTTCATCACTAAAATTTCCTTTGCAGCGTCCTCCAAAGCCTGCAGGTCCTGCGTATCGCGTTCCACCCAGGTCCGCTGTATTTTCGCGCCGGGTTTGGACCGCCCCAGCGTCAAGTGCGGCACAAACTCCCTTGTTTCCAAAGCAAAGCCCGCCTCCCGCAAACTCCGGGATAATTCATCCTGTATCTCCGTCATGGCCTTGGCGCCTTCTGAAAGACCTATCCAGAGCACATGTCCGTCCCCGCGGGCCGGGAAAATCCCGAGTTCTCCCATACGAAATGCAAACGCCCGCGACGCCATGGCCGCCGCGCGGCAAATCTCAATAATTTTTTCCAGGGACGTTTCGGGAATCCCGCCTAAAAAAACGAGGGTAAAATGCAATTGGCCCTCTGTGGACCAATTGATGCCTGAATTTAACAGACGCCAATTTTTCAACCACAAATTAATCAGATTGGCCATTTCCGGCGATAGCGGCAAGGCGATAAACGTGCGGCAAAACGAACTATCTGATGTGTGAAGCTTAGAATTCATATACGCTCCTTGCCGGGAACCAGCTTGCGCTTTTCGGCCAATACCTAACGCTTAAAAAGGGATATCGTCCGGTAAGCGCCGGAGCATGTTTTCGATCTGCCTGCGATGATGGTCCACTATTTCGCGAGGCATGCCCCAGACCCTTGACTTCACGGCAAGCAATTCCAGCAGCCGCAGCATGGCTTCCTTGGTCGGATAATCAAAAGATGCGCTTATCTCGCTGAATCCTTTTTTAATGATAGTACAGATACTTTTGCGAACTTCTTCGTCGGAGGTGGGCATGCCTAACTTTTCCTTGGCATGGGCAAATGTTTCTTTTTGGGCAAAGAAAAAACACTCCAAAATCAAATCACGGGCTTTTTCACAGGTCAATCCTGCCAATTGCTCCTGAGGAATGTTCCAATATGCGGGCGGGGTCGAACGGGACATACGAGCCTCCTCCGAAATATAATATTGATTCTATTAAGTGCTTAATCGTTTTGCTTGGACAGAAACCCGTTCGTTGAGCCTGTCGAAACGAACGGCGAACGGCCACGAACGACCCTTCGACAAGCTCAGGGTCCGGGTGTAATGAGTTATTTTTCTCCCGGGCCGTGTTCGGATTCATACGCGTAGTTTACCTGCAAGCCCATTACGGCATCGTCAATAAGGCGGCGTTCATGCTCATTGAGATTTCCTTGGGTTTTTTCCTTCAGCATCCGCAATAAATCAATGCTGTTCTGCGCCTGCAGCAGGTTGCGTTCTATTTGCTGCGTCATGGGGTTGACCATTTTCCCCATTTGCATCATGGCCGCTTCATTGAGTGAAAATACCAACTGGTGAAACAAGGCTTCAAATAATTTTTGATCATTCTGATCTCTTTTATCTTCCATGCTTCACCCCTTTGGAATTCACTTTAGGTCCAATTGGCGCCGCAATTCATCCAAGATAAGGGTGGCTGCGCGGCGTTGCACAAAATTCCGCTCCCCCAACACACGCTGGGTTTGCACCCATTGGATCCGGCGAGGCCCGGCTAAGGCCAAGCATACCGTACCCACGGGTTTTTGCCTGGTTCCGCCGCCGGGACCGGCAATGCCCGTGGTTGCCAGCGCCCAATCCGCGCCGCTGGCAACACGCACGCCCTTGGCCATGGCCAGCGCCACGGGTTCACTCACGGCTCCATGTTTAGCGATGAGCCCGGCCGGAACCTTTAAGCGTTTAATTTTAGATTCATTGGAGTACGTTACCACGCCTTCCAAAAAATACGCCGAACTTCCGGGTACTGCCGTAATCCGATGACTGATCCAGCCGCCTGTGCAGGATTCGGCCACGGCCAGCGTCTCTTGGCGTTGCTTTAAGAGTTGTCCAATGACCGCCGGCAAGGTCAACGCGGCTTTTCCGATGAAATGCATGCCCAGCACTTTGCGTATTTCACGTTCCGCGTTCCGCAATTGCGACTGGGCCAATTTCAAATCCCGATCGCGGGCGGTTAAAATCACCAACACCTCGCCGGGCTCGTCCAGCAAAAAGCTCAATTCCGGCCATTGCGTTTGTTGCGAAAGCGGTCCCAACAATTCCTGAAGCTGAGATTCACCAACACCGCAAACCCGGTACGTACGGCGCAAACGTTTGGCATTTTGCTTGGAATTAACCCGGGTTTTAAGCCTCGGCCCCAGTCCGCCGCACGTTATGACCACCTCAAAACGTTGCAAAAATCCGGCTACACCCTCAGCCACAGACTCCAAGTGATCGGGCAGAACCAGCCGCGCGCGCGGCTCAATTCCCCAATTGGTTAACGCAGCCTCCACAGCCGGCCCATTGGTGTCGCGACGGCCATCCAACAACTCGTCGCCAATAACGATGACACCGGCGGTCCAGGCAGGGCGGGGTGTACGGGGCGCGGTCATACGTTTTAGCTCTTGCTGGAATTAGCACGCCCAATGCGCTCAGCAATGGGTTTTAAAAAATCCGCGAACTCCATGGGGAAGATATACTTGGTCGAAGCGCCCTGTCCCATCACTTTAAGGGTTTCCAAATACTGCAAGCTGATGGTCTTGTCATCCACCAGTCTAGCGGCAGCGAATATATTTTCCAAGGCTTTGGCATGGCCTTCAGCCTTTAAAATCTCCGCTTGGCGGTCGCCCTCGGCACTTAAAATTTTGGATTGCCGATCCCCTTCGGCCACGGTAATGGCATACTGCTTTTTCCCATCCGCCTCCAGCACGATGGCGCGGCGGTTGCGTTCGGCGGCCATTTGCTTGTTCATCGCGTCCTGCACGTCCTTGGGGGGATCGATTTCACGAATTTCAACGGTGGTGACTTTGACGCCCCAGCGCTCGGTTACTTCATCCAATTTTGTGCGCAAAAGCCGGTTGATTTCTTCGCGCTTGGCCAGCACATCGTCTAAAAGGATATCGCCCACCACAGCCCGCAACGTGGTCATGGCAATACCCTGGGCAGCGCCCGAAAAATTGCGTACCTGCACCACCGAGTTCACGGGATTGGTCACTTTAAGATAGATCAGGAAATCAATTCCAATGGGTGCATTGTCGCGGGTAATGCAGGTTTGTGAAGGAATCTCGAGATAAATTTCCCGCAGATCAGCCATCACCACTTGGTCAATAAACGGAATAATCAACACCAACCCGGGGCCCAACTGTCCTTTGCTGGCACCCAGGCGGAACAACACCAAGCGCTGATATTCCGGAACAATCTTAACCGACATCATAACCACCAACACCACAAACACCAAAAAGCCCAACAACACCACATTCATGGCTTACCTCCTGGATTTTTTATTCCCCGGCTTTTCTTCACCTGCCAGGGCACGCACCCGCAGACGCAATCCTTCGACAGCCGTAACTTCCACGGTTTGCCCCACATAAAAATCTTCCGAATCATCCGTTGCCCACCAATCATCGCTGCCCACATGCACAATAAGGCCGTCATGAGTCTTAGCCTTCACGCGTCCCGTGGATCCAATCAAGCTTTCCATGCCTGAAATACCGCGCCACCCGCGCAACCGGAACGCCACCACCACAAACGCCGCCAACACGCCAATGCCCAGCAGCACAAACCCGACCACCAGGGCGAGCCCCCATGTTGCCGGAATCCCAAACGTTTGAATTTCCATTATTTCCCTCCCAACTCTATCGCTTAAGCAGAAAGATCATTGTACCGCGTTTTTAAACGTAACTTGATTTTTTTATTTATTTTACCTTTCAGAGAAGATGGCGCAGAGGCGTAAAGGACAACTTTCGAATGGCGGGTGTGATGGGTAGGCAAAAATTACGCCACTTTGTTTTCCAGCTTGGCAACCCGCTTTTCCAGTTTTGCGAATTCTCCGCGTTCAATTTTAGTTTTGGAATCGTTTTTTATTTCCGTTTGACCTTCGTGCAACAAGGAGCCCTGCTTTTTCAGGGAGCGGAGTTCTTCTTTAATCTCGTGAATTTCAATGGTTAAAACCCCGGTATGCTCTTTAATGGCGGACAAACTACCATCGGTTTTATCCTGGCGGGCATCCATTTTATCCAAACGATGGTTAAGGCCTTCGCTCATTTTCTTGATGTCGCTGCGGATGCTTTCAACAACCATTTTGAATTCCGGCAAAGTAATCACCTTCTCTTCTTTCATAATCACACCTCCAGAATTTTATCCCTTTTACCCATTTTTGCAAGGTTAATTTATTGGACAAAATTCCGGAAAAAACGTTGCGAAAATAAATGTCGTTTATTCCTTTTTCATGAAAATTCGGCCAAAAATAAAAAATAACCATCGAGGCGGTTTTAAATTCCGTTTTATGTAATTTGTCATGGTTGCCGTCATTTTACGGCGTTATTTGACGGATGCGCCAATCCGTCAATGCTCCGGCTTAAACTCCAGCTCGAATACCGTCACTTCCGGCGGGGCCAAAAAGCGGATCGGCGGGCCCCATGTGCCCGTGCCCCGGCTTACATAGCTCCACTGTTTCGGACCCAAAACCGTCAAGCCCTGCTTCAGGGAATACGCCAGGCGGGTTAAATATACAAACGGGAAAATTTGCCCTTGATGCGTATGCCCTGAGAGTTGCAGATTAAACAGGCCCAGGGACGTTTTTTCCAGCCGGGAGGAAAACTCAGCCACAGGTAAACTAACCCGTTCAGTTCGAATAGATCCGGCTTCAAAATGGCCATAGCTTGTAATAAGCAGCGCTGCACCAACGGCAACCCAAACTGCGGTCACATCCGGAAAAATCAAACGCTCAAAAATTTGCGGTGCTGCTTTCCCTAATAAAAACAGCATGCCGCGGCCTGCTGAGATACACCCATATGCTGTGAGCAGGAAAAAAACCAGCCCCATCCACACGTAACCAACATAGGCCACCCCACGGGCCATCATTTCCGCCCCGCTTTTTTCCAACATGCGCTCTGCAAAAGGCGCTAAAACCATTAAGCTTAAAAATGCCAATAAAATCCAGATACCTCTGCCCTGCAATCCCAAGGCGGTTTTAAGTTTGAAAAAAACCAGTGTATGCGCCCCGCCGTAAATTGAAAGAAATACCGAAATAAACATAAGCCAACCGATCCATGACCGCATATATGCGACTCCATCCTGCTAATAGTTTAATTTTTATTGCCCCACACTCCCCGAACGAACCCCGGCGGGGAAAAACAGGGTTTCCAGCTTCCGCAGAAATAATTACGTATGCTTTCCAGCTTTGGCGCCATCCGGTTTCCAAAGAATTGAGGCTACCACCGAAACGGTCAATACCCCCAGGATCACACCCAACGCAACTCCGACGGGCATCTTATACGCATCTGCCAGGAGCATCTTTACACCAATAAACGTCAGTACTACCGCTAAACCGTAATTTAAGTAATGAAACATTTGCATGAATCCTGCCAGGGCAAAAAACATGGCGCGCAATCCCATCACCGCGAAAATATTTGAGGTATAAACAATAAATGAATCTGTGGTAATTGCTAAAATGGCAGGAATTGAATCCACCGCGAAAATAACGTCCGTTGTCTCAATCACCAAAAGCACAATGAACAACGGTGTCGCCCAAATCCGGTTATCTTTGCGAATGAAAAATCGATCTTTCTCAAAAGCCGGGGTAACCGGCATAATTTTTCGGAACAGGCGGATAACGGGATTTTTTTCCGGATCAATTTCTTCATCCTTCTTGCCCAATAACTTGATGCCGGTATATACCAAAAATACCCCAAATACGTAAATAATCCAATGAAACTGATGCATGAGTGAAACGCCCACCCCTATAAACAGAGCGCGCATCAGCATAGCCCCGATAATTCCCCAGAAAAGAATCTTATGCTGATAAATTTTGGGGACCTGAAAAAACGAAAACACAACCAAAAACACGAAAAGATTGTCCACGCTAAGGGACTCTTCGACTATATACCCGGTTAAAAACAGGAGCGCTTTTTCCGAACCTTGCGTGAAATAAATACCCAGGTTGAACAACAGGGCCAAACCAATCCAGATCGCACACCAGATCAGCGCTTCTTTCATCTTAACTTCATGCGCGCGCCGATTGAGCACGCCCAAATCCAAAATCGCCATACCCAGCATAATCACACCAAAAACGATCCATAAAATTACCTGTGTTTGCATGAAAACCTCTCTTGAATATTTATTGCCTACCCGCTGACTCGCTACTTTTTCAGCAGCCTTATCTATTCGCCGTTCTTTTCCTTCGATCCTGCAGCATCTTTTTCATCCGGCTCATGACGCAAAGCCTTAACTGTGACTCGGCTCAGATATTTAAATACAACTTCCGGAAAAGAAATCATCAACCGCGGCACGCCCAACGCAGAAAGGACATTCAGGCTCTTGCTCCGCATTTCCAAAATCAGCGCATTGATAATCACTTCATCGCTGACTTCGCCGGATTCCTTGACCAAAGCCAAACGGTGCAAACCGTACAAACCCAATAAAAAAGCCGCGGCAAACAGGAAATCCCAATGCCGGAAATGCAATGTATTGAAAGCCAGCTGTGCATGCGGGCTGGTCCATTTCAAAGTCCAGGTCAAATCCCAACGCGCGAACACATCCACCAACTGTCCGCCCAGCAGGGGCGCAATTCCCGCGGCAAGCGAGTTAATGATGCTGATGGACGCCAAATAGGTAGTGGCGCTGCCGCGCGGTGCGAGTTTTAAACCAATGTTGTTGGTGGCCAGGGTTACGCCTGAAGCCGCCACGCCCATGAGCACCATCAATAACACCAACAACATCATGGTAATAATTGGCCGGGGCGTGGTCGTAAAGGTAAATCCCAAAATGCACAGCATGAACAGCAAGCCGCTGATGTTAAGCACGGTTTTATTGCTGAAGCGGTCCACGAAGTTTCCCCAGATGCCTAAAAACATAAAATAAACAGTTTGCTGAATTACAGTCAGCACGATAACCAGCGAAAGGGAATAATTCAGATACTTCAATAAATAGACATTAAAAAATGGCGTGGCTAAATTTACCGCAAAGGTCCAGGGCGCAAGAAAAAATATCAATTTGCGGAAGTTGGTGTTTTGAAACGGTTCGCGCAGGCGCTGCCACAAGGAAAAATCGTCCTGTTTCATTTCCAGGGCGGCCTCGGGAATACAGGCAATGAAATACGCGCCCAACATTCCGGCCGCGAACCCGATTGAAAAAATTACCGAATAACCGGCCAATGCCTGGCCGGCATGATGATCTTTCCAAAAATCGATGAACCATCCGGCGCCCAGGCTCAAGATAATGCCCAACAAGGTGGCCCAGGCCATGCGCTTGGAAAAAAAAGAGCCCAGGCGGTCTTGCGGCACGAGATCGCGCATCCAGGAATTCCAGCTGCAAGTCCCCACCGCGCCCAACACGTTTTGAAAAATCAAAGCACCCAGCAACACACCCAACCCGATGGCATGGGAAAATAAAAAAGGAATCAGGGCGATTAAAAGCAAAAAAAGACGGCTGGCCAGAACCGCATACACGGTCATGGCCCGACGGTTACGAAACCGCTCAACCAAAAATACCGAGGGCATTTGAATCAACTGGGAAAGTGGACCAATGGCCGCGATCACGCCGATGATAAAATTGGTGGCGCCCAAACGCAGGGCAAAATCCGTTAAAAATGCGCCCCCAACCAAAACCATCATGGTTTGGGTGGTTAACCCGTCTTTTAACACTGCGTTCAGCCCGGTCCGGATATCCGTTTCAGTTAATTTGTCTTTGACTGGAAAACGCATGATGTTTCCTCACGCAGGCACGATGCCTGCCGGGACATTTGAATATTCCCCTCATATTCGCCCGGGCGATCACTTTGGATCGCCCCTACAATCCCCGGCTTCCGGGTTTAATGGCCTGCGATCCTTCTTGGCACAGCGGGCACTTTTCCGGAGGCCAAATTTCCGCCTGGATTTTCAACAAAGCAGTCAGCGGCGCCCCCAAATCAGGCGTGGACGCGCTGCGGTCAATGAAACTGCCCACGCCGATCACCTGCGCCCCCGCCTCTTTGGCCAAGGCAATGGCCTCTTTCACCGAACCCCCGGTGGTGATTACATCTTCGACTGCCAGCACCCGTTCCCCGGGCTGGAGTGAAAATCCCCGGCGCAAAGCCATTTTTCCATCCACCCGCTCGCAAAAAAGTGCGCGGACTTCTTCATTGCCTCCGCGGGATAATGCTTGGGCCACTTCCTGGGCTATGACAATGCCGCCCACGGCCGGGCCCAAGACCACATCGACATCTTGATTCAAAAACGGCTGTGCCAAGGCTGCGGATAATTGCGCCGCCACCTTGGGATGCTGCGTGACCAACGCGCATTGCAGATAGCGGTTTGAATGATTCCCCGAACTCAATAAAAAGTGACCGCTCAATAAAGCTTGAACATCTTCAAATATTTTTAAAACTTCCTCGGCTTTCATTTCAGTGCGTCCTCCATTTCCCGGTGGATCTGACGGACCATGGCCGCCGGATCCTTGGCTTCGTACACCGGCCGGCCCACCACGATATAATTGGCCCCGGCCGCCATGGCTTCTCCGGGGGTTAAGGTTCGCTTTTGATCGCCCAGCTCCGAACCCGTAGGGCGAATGCCGGGGGTCAATATAATGAATGTTGGACCGCAGGCTTCCCGGATGGCTTTGATCTCGTGGGGGCTGGCCACCACGCCGTCCAAACCTGATTCCTGGGCCAATTGGGCCAAATGCACCACTTGGTTTTTCAAGTCCCGCTTCAAGCCGATTTCTTCTTCCACCATTTTTTGATTTAAGGAAGTCAGCACGGTCACGGCCAAAACCAGCGCTTTCGGTTGCTTGAGTTTCTTCGCCACTTCATCCGCGGCCCGGCCGGCGGCCTGCATCATGTCCTTGCCGCCGCTGGCGTGCACATTGACAATGGTGGCCCCAAGCCGGCATGCGGCCGCCACGGCCGTGCCTACGGTGCGGGGAATATCATGGAATTTGGCATCATAAAAAACGCCGAAGCCGCGGCGGCGTACACGTTGTACGGCTTCCGGTCCGGCTGCGGTCAAAAGCTGGGTCCCCAATTTGTATTGGGACACCAGCCCTTGCATACGGTCCATCAAGCGTTCGGCCGCATCCAATTCATCCACATCCAAAGCTACGATTAACCGATCTTTTACTTTAACCACTTGTCTATTTTCCCCCTTCAGGTACCGGCGGTGCCACATGGACCAACCAAGTTTCTTTATAATGTTTTTGCTGCGCCTTATCCCTGGCCACAACCATGACCGCATCGGTTCCGTGCGTCCAGGGTTGGGCAAATGTCGCAATAATCTTTTGCTGCGCCGCGTCATAGGCGGACTTGCATTTAATGCCGCCTTTTAAAATCACCCAAGATTTCGGATCCAATTCCCGGCTTTGTTCCGGATCAATGGTCAAGGTCACGGATTCCACCGGGCCGGTAATATGTTGTCCGGGTTCGAGCGTTCGGCTTGCCAATTTTAAAGGCCGGTCATTGATTAAATAACGAAACATTTTATCGCTGGTTTTGTGCACGATCATAATCCGTTTAAGCTGCTCCCGGGGCGTAGCGGCATTATTGGTGCCTTGATCCACGGTAAACATGAGCTGATATCCCGCTTCTTGGGCGGCTTTGGCCGAGTCCGTATCCCACAAGCCGTACGGGTAGGCCAGGGCGATTATGTCATGCCCCAGCCACTCTTTCAATTTTTGATAGGGCGCGTTTAACTCGGCTTGATAAAACGCCGCCATACCCTTGGCCGCCTCGGCCGGTGTGGGCTTGGTCAGCTTGGGATGCGTCCAGGAATGCGATCCGATCTCAAAACCGTCTTTTTCCAACTGTTGCAACTGCCCGTGCGACAAGCCCATTTTGGAATCAATGAAATGGATGTAAACAAAGAGTGTGGCCGTATACCCATATTCCTTAAAAATCGGCTGGGCAATGTTTACAAAATCCGCATAGCCGTCATCAATGGTGATTAAAAGCGGCTTTTCCGGAAATGGTTTCGTGCCATCCAGTCCGGCTTTCAAGGCCGCGGTTGTAATTGGGGTAAATCCCTCGGATTTAATGATTTCGAATTGTTGCTTCAATTCTTCGGGTGTAACAAAATAGGGGTCTTTCGCCCCATAGTGCCCAAAACGGTGGTAACATACAACTGGAATAAATTCCGGAAAAGCAGCTGTAAGCGTCGTGGCACTAGCCGCGGGCACGGCTTCGGCTGTTGAGCTGTTTCCGGTTTGGGCAACCGCGCCCCGGACCACGGCCAAAGCTGCAATCAACATCATTAGTGCCAACCATTTTTTCTGCATGCACATTCCTACGTTTCTTAGGGAACGGTTTTAAACCGTTCCCTACAATATTTATCCCTTTTTTGACACACCCTGGGGGCCGGGCCAGGTCCATTGGCTGAATTTTACCAAAACCCATCCCAACCCAAAACCAATGGCATATCCGGCCAGCACATCTGCCGGATAATGGCCGCCGGAATAAATGGCACCCCAACCAATGCAAAGTGCAAACGCCCAGGCCGGAAACCGCAAGCCCGGATCCAAGTGCGCAATCACCATGGCCAAGGCGGCCGCACTTGACGCGTGAGTGGAGGGAAAGGAAAGTGATACGGCGGAAAGATCTTTTAAATACGCGCTTAAATGCACATCGGGCTGCGTCAAAAAGGGACGGGCGCGGTTAAAAAAAGGTTTGAGCGCCGCATTGTGCAGCAGGTTGGAAAACAAAACCGCAAAACCGCTCCAAATACCCACCACCAAGGCCGTCCGCCAGCCTCTAAAAAACCAATACCCAAACGCCCCCACAATCAAAAACCCCATCAAGCAATAATCATTGGCCGTCCAGTAAGTTGCATCTGCCAACGGACGCCAGTACAATGTGTGATTGATAAAACGAAATGCCGCAGCATCGGCGTGCGCGGCCATGTTCACCATGTCGGGCAAATTCATACGCGGCCGGCCCCCACCAAATCGAGAATGGAATGCAAACGCCGGTGAGCCAAATATGTGCGCAGGCCTGCGGCCACGCGCCCCGGGATGCCCGGATCGCGGAACGTGCCCGTACCGATTTGCACGGCCGTGGCGCCGGCCAAAATGAATTCCAGTGCATCGCCGGCAGTCTCGATCCCTCCGCACCCCACCACGGGAATCTTCACGGCCCCGGCGACTTTATACACCAAGGCCAAGGCCACGGGTTTGATGGCCGGACCCGACAATCCTCCCGTGAGGTTGGCCAACACCGGACGGTGCCGTGCCAGGTCCATGCGCATGCCGACCAAGGTATTGGCCACGGTCAGTGCGTCGGCTCCGGCAGCTTCGGCGGCTTTGGCCAGGGGCACAATATCCGTCACATTGGGCGAAAGTTTAATCCAGAGCGGACGGCGCGTCACACGCCGCGCGGCGGAAACCAACTTGGCCAGCACCTTGGGGTCGCGCCCGAATTCAATGCCCCCGGCATGCACGTTGGGGCATGATACATTCAGTTCCAGCCCGGCAATGCCCGGTTGCTTTTCCAAGCGTTGTATTACGTGAATGTATTCTTCCGCCCTGGAGCCGGCCACATTGGCCAGCACCGCGCAAGGGCATTTGCGTAATGCGGGAAGTTTCTCCCGGCAAAACGCCTCCACCCCAACGTTGGCCAAACCAATGGCGTTCAGCATGCCGGAAGCGCATTCCACTACGCGCGGCATTGCGTTTCCCGTGCGCGGTGACAGGGTGATGCTCTTGGCCACCAAGCCGCCAATAGTGTTAAAATCCAACCATCCTTCCAACTCCGTGCCGTAGCCGCACGTGCCTGAAGCTAAAATGACCGGGTTGGCCAGTTTAACGCCCCCGACATTAACTTGAAGTGCGCTGTTTGATTTACGCATGCCAGTCCACATCCTTGGCTTGAAACACTGGTCCGTCCTTGCAGACCCGTTGATACTCGCCTTTAATCTTCACCACGCAGCCGTTGCAAACACCCAAGCCGCAGGCCATCACTTCTTCCAGGGAAACTTCAGCTTCGGCCCGATAATGAGCCGCCAGGCGCGTAACGGCTTTAAGCATGGCGTGCGGCCCGCAGGCTGCGATGCGCACCGGTGCCTTCGCCTGTTTCAATCGCGCTTCCAGCGGTTCCGTGACGCGGCCTGTGTGGCCATAACTGCCGTCTTCGGTCGAACACGTCACACGGGCACCGGTCAGCTTCATTTCGCGGCGGAGCAACAAATCATCCCCGCAACGCCCGCCAATGAATACTTCAACCGGAATATTTTTCGCCCTTAACTGTTGGGCCAAAAACAACATGGGGGCAATGCCGTAACCGCCCCCCACCAGCAAGCGCGGCTGTTTCCCTGCAAGCGTAAATCCGTTTCCCAGCGGTCCGACCATGTCCACCATGGTTTTCGGCGCAGCCTGCGCCAACAATTGCGAACCGCGCCCGCGCGCTTTGATTAAAAATTCCACGCGTCCGCTGCCGGCGCGGCAAATGGAAAAAGGCCGGCGCCAAAACGGCGCGTTCCCGCCGGTGAGGCGGATTTCAACAAATTGCCCGGGCTTGGCCCGGCGCGCCAAGGCCGGAGCTGAAAATGTCAAATGGGCGTAGGGGCCAAAATGGCGATTGGATATCAATTCTGCGTGCATAAAAAACCTCGTTTGTTTTCATTTGCAATCATACCCTTGTAGGGGCGAACTTTATGTTCGCCCGGGCGATCACAAGGATCGCCCCCACATTTATTTTTTTATATTCCCGGCAAATGTTGCATCAATATACACCGGGGTGCCTGCCACCAGCGTGGCCAACACGCGGCCCTTGACCTTCCATTGGTCAAACGGCGTATTGTTGGACTGGCTCACAAACTCCTTGGCCTGGATCACGCGGCCGGCTTCGGGATCAAAAATGACAATGTCCGCATCCGCACCAACAGCCAGCGTCCCTTTGGGAATTTTTAAAATATTCGCAGGGTTCACGGTCATGCGCCGAAGCGCTTCCAATAGGGACAATTTTCCCGTGGCCACCAACGCAGTCAGCACCAGGGACAACGACGTTTCGAGTCCGCTGATGCCCGGCGCGGCCAAGGCAAATTCCTTTTCTTTTTCCCGGCGCGAGTGCGGAGCATGGTCCGTGGCAATGGCATCCAAGGTGCCGTCCAGCACGCCCTCAATCAAGGCGGCCTGATCGGAAGCCTCGGGGATCGGCGGATTTACGCGCACGTTGGTGTCATAACCCGCCAGGCATTCATCGGTCAGCACCAGATAATGCGGCGCGGTCTCGGCCGTCACTTTAACGCCGCGCGCCTTGGCCTCGCGGATCATGCGCACGGCCCCGGCCGTGGAAACATGCGGAATGTGAATCCGGCAGCCGGTTTCTTCAGCCAACAGCAAATCCCGGCTGATCATAATTTCCAAGCCCGAACGCGGCACACCGGCAAGCCCCAGCTTGGCAGCCATGAATCCGCCATGCGCAACGCCATTTTCAGTTAAGGACTTTTCTTCCGCATGATTGATAACCAACAGATCCAACATGCCCGCATACTGCAAAGCGCTGCGCATAAGCGCAGGCGAGGCCACGGGCTCGCCGTCGTCGGATACAGCCTTAACCCCGGCAGCCTGAAGTTCGCCCATCTCAGTCAGCTCTTCGCCCTTGCGGCCTTTGGTAATGCAGGCTATGGGAAACACGTTCACCACGCCTTGTTGTTTGGCTTTGGAGAACACCAATTCCACCATGGCCAAGTTGTCCAGCGGCGGATTCGTGTTGGGCATGCAGGCGACCGAAGTCACGCCGCCTGCGGCCGCGGCCCGGGTCCCCGAGGCAATGGTTTCCTTATACTCTTCTCCGGGTTCGCGCAAATGCACGTGCAAATCCACCAGCCCCGGCGCCACCACCGCGCCTTGGGCGTCAATCACCCGGTCTGATTTTTGCGGCGTATGTACGTTCGCCGCCGTAATCTCCACAATCCGTCCGTCTTCGATCAAAACCTCGCCGGGCTTATCAACTCCGCTGGCCGGATCCATGATCCGGGCGTTTTTAATTAACGTTTTCATCGGCGTTTTCACCTCCGGAGAGTAAATACAACACGGCCATGCGCACGGCCACGCCGTTGGTGACCTGGTCCAAAATCACCGAGTTCGGACCATCGGCCACGCGGGGGGAAATTTCAATGCCGCGGTTCATGGGCCCGGGGTGCATGATCAGCACGTCGGGTTTGGCCAATTTTAAGCGCCGCGCATTCACGCCGTACATGGTGGCGTACTCCCGGCTGCTGGGGAAAAATTTTCCATCCTGGCGTTCCAGCTGAATGCGCAGGATATTTATCACATCCGCGTCTTTGATGGCCTCTTCCAGATTCGTGTGCACCTCCACCCCCAGGCGCGCAAAACTGCGCGGCACCAGGGTGGCTGGTCCCACGATCCGGACTTTGGCCCCTAACTTAATCAGTCCGTGAATGTTGGAACGCGCCACGCGCGAATGTATTATGTCGCCCACTAAGGTCACGGTCAAGCCCGCCAGGCTGCCCTTGCATTCCCGGATGGTAAACATGTCCAGCAGTCCCTGGGTCGGATGCTCGTGCGTGCCGTCTCCGGCATTGACCACGCTGGCTTTGATGTTTTGCGCCACCAAACGGACCGAACCCGAATAGGCGTGGCGCATGATTATGGTATGCACATTCATGGCCTCGATGTTGCGGACCGTATCCAAAAGCGTTTCACCCTTGGCCAGCGAGGAGGTGGAGGCCGTGAAGTTGACCACATCGGCCGACAGCCGTTTGGCCGCCAACTCGAACGAAGTGCGCGTGCGCGTGGAATTTTCAAAGAACAAATTCACCACGGTCTTGCCGCGCAGCGCCGGTACCTTTTTAATGGGGCGCTGCACCACTTCCTTAAAGGACTGGGCCGTATCGAGAATCAGCAACATTTCCTCGGCCGTCAGCTCTTCCAGGCTCAACAGATCCTTGCGCTGCAAACCCATACGGTTATCCCTCCTTGACTTCTGATTCCCCTCCCTGGTTGATGGGAGGGGGCGAGGGGGAGGGTGATGAACTTTTTCTGCAAACACTTAAGCCCCCTCCCCTCGCCCCTCCCACAAAAATCCTGGGGAGGGGAATTATTTTTTATGACCTTATCGAATCCATACGGCTTCTTCGCCGTCGCGCTCCTGCAGGAGCACTTCCACTTTTTGCTTGGGGGACGTGGGAATGTTCTTGCCCACGAAATCAGCATGGATGGGCAGTTCCCGGTGGCCGCGGTCCACCAAAACCGCCAGCTGGATCAGCTGCGGGCGTCCATAGTCGATCAATTCATCCATGGCCGCGCGAATACTCCGGCCCGTGAACAGCACGTCATCCACCAGCACCACTTTTTTTCCATCCACATTAAAGGGCAAGTGCGTCGGCCGGTTGTTGCCCGCGCTGACTCCGCGCTGACCGGTATCGTCCCGATAGAACGTTATGTCCAAGGCGCCTACGGGCGGTTGTTTGCCCTCGATTTTTTGAATTTGATCCGCCAGGCGCTGGGCCAAAATATCCCCGCGCTTCATAATGCCGATAAGCACCACGTCGTCCATGCCTTTGTTGCGCTCCAAAATTTCATGTGCGATCCGGGTCATAGCCCGCCGGATGGTTTCGGATTCCATTACCTGATTTTTTTTATTGGTTTCCATACTCACGACTCCCTGAACTCCAGATGATAAAAAGCCTCCCTCTGCGCTGACTCAGGGGAGGCTTGTATATGGCGTTTCCATGACACCGGATATGGGCTCTTCCTAGCCTCGCAGAGCTAGATTAAAGATGAATTAAATTTGACAATACACCGCGTTAAAGTTTCTGTCAAGCTCCTAGTAAATCTTCAAACAGGGCTGCACCATCAGCTTAACGCCTTCGCCCGGGAACTGCGCGCGGATTTTTTCAACTTCGGAAACGAGCACGGGTTCCAAGGACGCCGGGGCCACCAGCATGTACAAGGCATTCACCGCCGGCCACACTTCGTCGTTCAAATGCGGGCCCGAACGGCCGCAGCCCTTGACTTCTTCCCACGCCGTGAAGGCTTTAATGTTCAAATGCTCCAACAATTCCACCACGTCGCTTTCCAAAGCCACATTATACGCCAGCCAATACATGCGCATGTCGTCCGCAGCCGCAGCCGCGGTTATCCGTTTGTTTTTTACTTTGGTAACGGCCTTATGTACGGTTTTCATATTCCGATTCCCTTTCTTCTTCGGATCAATCTACATAAACGTCCTCAAAACAGCCTCCCGCTTCAGCGGCCAAAAAACGGGCGCGGTCTGTCATACTCTTCCGACTTGTTCCTATCAAGTTTCGGTTTGGTCTTGCTACTTTTCTTCATCCTCCAAATATTGATTCAGAAACTCAACTAATTCATGTACTTTAGTGCATGGATTATCGGATTCAGGATTATGCTTTAGGCCATAATTTTCCAAAAGTCTTTTAGCGTTGGCAATGGCAGCCTGTTGCCTATCTTTAAGCTTTACATACATTTCACGATCATTTTTCTGGTATTCAGAACCAAGCAGTTCGGTTAACTTGCTTTTATATTTGTCCCTCTCCCATGCCGCCTGATGGTAGCTAAAATGCAAGATATACCATATTTCAAAAGCCTGATTGGAATATGCTGTTTTTATTTGCTTGTTTTTCGCAAGCTGAATCGCCCCGTTAAACTGATTTGATTGAAATGAGTCCCTGTCAAAAACACACCAAACCACAGAATATGGTTCTTTGCTTAATTCGGCAGCACGCTTCAATTCAATCGCATGTTCAACCAAGGAATCCGTATTCATTCCTAAGCCACGGACTTCTACTGTGATCAATTCCCCATTTGCCTGAAAAGCTTTAAAGTAATTAGGCTCTGTTTTTTCACCCTCGCATACAATTAATATCTTTCTTATTGATCGCTGGCTAATCTGTCTTTTATATGGATTACTTTGATGACCCATCATCCGTTTCCTTGCAAGACAAATTTATTTCATCAATAAAAGGCACAGCCCCATATTTCCCCAGCAAATAATTTTTACTATAATTCTCATCTTTTCTTATGCTCTTGTCGTCAATTTTATAATCCGCTAAAGAAAACAAGCTTGATTCACCATAACTGTTTTTTTCCGTAAACCATATTTGATCTCTGCGAAAGCACTCATTATTCATACATGTTAAATTATGAGTTGTAAAAATCAGTTGGGCGTTATTTTTATTAGAATATGAATTAAATAGTTTAATAACATGTTTAAATAGCAGTGGATGTAAATGATTTTCAATTTCATCAATCAATATTATCTCTCCATTTTTAAGAGCATTGATCACAGGTACTGACAAAACAAACATTCTTCTTGTGCCTGCTGATTCAGAGACCTCAAGACCCAACGCCAATTCTCCACTAGGTTCTTTTTTTTCATTGAATATATTACGAATAAAATATACTAATTTTTTTATTGTTCCTGTTTGTTTCTTTTGCGAAATATTTCCCCCGGATGATTCCGGCGGTATATCAATTGATTTTATTTGAAAATCCTTAACTCCATTATCAGCGATAGATACAAATTTTAAAACTCCTTCTTTAAGATTCGGATCTTCCTCAATTTGTGAAATTACGGAATCAATTCTCCAGAATGAACTACCGGGGCTAATTTTCATAAACCACTTTATTATTTTAGAAGATATCGGACCGTTGAGTTGAGAAAGCACGGACAAAAAAAGACAATTATCTCTTGCGTTAGATTCTTTGCCCTGCCCTTCAGGAAAATTATCAACATCAAAGTTCGAACCTTCACGAAAATATATTTTTTCTTCTTTTGCTTTCGGGATATGGTAAAGCCATTCTTTACTCACTTTCTTCTTATCGAATTCAAAACCGTACCTATATGTAACATTATCGATTAGAAACACAATCTCAAGGAACGATGGTTTGCTTTTTGTTTCATCACTTAAGAGAAAACCATCCATTCCTATTTCCTCATCCACCTGATATTCCTTGAATGAATTAATAGCAAAAAACCTCATAAAATTCAGGGCAAATATCAAATTACTTTTTCCGCTCGCATTTGCGCCATAAATTACCGCGCTTTTTAGCAGTTCAAAATCATCACTTATTTTAATTACATTTTCCGGCAATTCATGCTTAGCAGTCTTTGCCATGCTTAACGTAACTTTTTCTTTAAATGACAAAAAATTGCCAACTGTAAATTGAATAAGCATTCTTAATTCACCTCTAGAAAGCGAGAAATTTTCTCATAATACTTATTATTATATAAACAAAACCGCTATGTAAAGCACAATAACGAGAAATGTTCTCGCTATTATCGTTCTCTTGTCTTTTTTGGCAATAAAATCGTTTTTTTCAAGCATTCTTTTCCTTATCAATCTTCAGCGAAACCAAAAAACAGCTCATACTTGAACACCGTTGCGTTTGGGACGGACCTTGCGCAAGCGTTCCTCAACCCAAGTATAAATAACCGGAATGATCACCAAAGTCAATATGGTTGACAAACTTAATCCAAAAATAACCGCCACGGCCATGGGGGCTTCAGTTTCGCCGCCTTCCCCGAGACCCAGCGCCATGGGCAGCATGCCCAAAATAGTCGTAAGCGTGGTCATGAGGATCGGGCGCAAACGCGTGCGCCCGGCTTCCACCACGGCCGCACGCAACGGCTTCCCCCGGCGCCTTAAAATATTCGTATAGTCCACCGGCAGAATGCTGTTGGAAACCACAATGCCGACCATCATGATGATGCCCAAAAACGACACGGTCGACAAGGTGTGCCCGGTCAGGAACAATCCCCAAATAACGCCCACCACCCCAAGCGGCACGGCGAACATAATTACAAACGGGTCCAACAAAGATTCAAACTGAGCCACCAGCACCATGTAGATAAGTAAAATGGCCAACCCCAACGCGAACAATAAATTCACGAACGCGTCCATCATGTCCTGATACGTTCCGGCAACTTTCACGATAAATTCATTCGGGACGGTGATTTCCGAGCGTATACGGCGTTGGATTTCAGCGGCCACGTCGCCGGGAGCCCGCCCGCTCACCTGGGCATTGATGGTGATCAGGCGCTCCTGATTTTTCCGGTCAATGGTTACGGGTCCCGTGCTTCTTTCAATGGCCGCCAGATTGGCAATAGGGATTTTTATTCCCGAAGGGGACATAACCATCACCCGCTCCAGATCGGCCATGGTTAAGCGGTCCTGTTTGCGGTATTGGACCCAAATATTGTACTCTTTCCCTTTGAGGGGATCCCGGTAGATGCTCGCCACTTTTCCGGCCATGGCGGTTTCAATGGCAGCTGCGGCTTGCGCCACCGAAAGTCCCAGTTCCGCGGCCCTCTGGCGGTTGATCGCAATCTGCATTTCGGGCAGACCCTCTTCACGTGAAATTTCCACGTCGCGGGCGCCGTTTACCTTTTCGATCATCTGCGCCACTTGCTTGGCCAAACGGCGCCCTATGTCCAAATCGTACCCCTGAATTTCCACCTGAATCGGCGCCGCGTTGCCCATGGCTCCGCCCATGCCTTGCTGTTTGCTCATCTTAATGTCAATTCCGGGAATCGCCGCCAATTTGGGACGCAATGCTTCCAGAATTTGATCCGTGGTGCGCCGGCGCGCATTTTTTTTCACCAATTGAATCCGCATTTGGCCCGCATGCGAACCCGTAATGCCGCCGAAAACCGAGGCCATGCTGCCCATGCCTTTGCCTTCAATCCCAATGCGGCTGAAGTTGTCCCTGATTTCCGGAACATTTTTTTGGATAAGATCTTCAACCTGCGCCAATATTTTCTCCGAAGTTTCCAGCCGGGTGCCGATGGGCAATTTAAAGGATATGGCAATGGCGCCGGCATCGGCTTCGGGGATAAATTCCATGCCGATAAACGGGATAAGAAATAAGCTCGCCACTGCAGCTCCCAGGGTCCACAAAATAACCCGCCGCCGGTGCAGCAAAGCTTTTTCCAAAATCCGCTCATACCCCAGGGTGACTTTTTCCAGGCCTTCGGCAAAGCGGCTGTGCCATTGCGAAAACCAGCGCAACCACGGAGCTTGAGCCTTTAGCTTGGCCGGAGTATCGCCCGGCATCTCCACTTTTAAAAATTTCGAAGTCAGCACGGGAATAAGCAGGAGCGCCACAAATAACGAGGCAAACAGCGAAAAGGAAACCGTGTAGGCCATGGGTTTAAAAATAATCCCCGCCAACCCGCTCACGAAAAAAATGGGCACAAAAACTACGATGGTTGTGACCGTAGCGGCAATCACCGCGTTGCTGACTTCACTGGCCCCCAGCAGCGAGGCCTCGCGCGGCCGCTCTCCGGCCTGCATATGCCGGTATATGTTTTCCAAAACCACGATGGCATCATCCACCAGGCGGCCCACCCCCAATGCCAACCCGCCGAGCGTGACAATGTTCAGGGTCATTTTATTGAAATAAAGCAGCGCAAAGGTGGCAATGATGGAAATAGGGATCGCCAAGGATATGATGAAGGTGCTGCGCCAGTTGCCCAAAAACACCAGGATGAGAATAACGGCCAGCACGCCGCCCAACACCACTTCCTGTTTGACCGTGTTGATGGATTTTTCTATTTCATCCGCCGCATCCATGATGGTGACAATTTTCACACCCGGAGGCAGGTCGGCCTGCAGGCGTTTAAGTTCAACGCGGACGCGCTGAACAACTTGCACCGTATTGGATGAGGATGCCTTTTGAATCTGCACCAGCACGCCGGGCCGGCCGTTGATTTTAACCACGGAGGTCTTTTCTTCAAAATCATCCTTAATCTCAGCCACATCTTTGAGCCGAATGGGCACGCCCCGCTGATTGGCAATAACTACAGCCCCAATTTGGGAGACGGTTTTAAACACTCCGTTGGTGCGGACAATATAGTCCGTATCGCCGATTTTTAGATGCCCGCCGGGCAAATCCAAATTGGCGGCAGCCAACGCCCCTTTTAATTGCTCCAGGGAAATACCCATGCCTTCCAGACGGTTGCGGTACAAACGAATTTGAATTTCACGCTGCAGGCCGCCGGCCGCCGCGGCCACGGCCACGCCGTTAATGCGCGCCAACCGCTGGCAAATGGTGTCTTCCGCCAACGTGCGCAATTCATCCAGGCCTTGTTGAGCTCCGGAAACGCCCAAAAACAAGACCGGCATCATGGAAGGATCAAACTTGAAAATCATGGGATTTTGAATCCCATCAGGCAAGGCCTGTTTGACAAGATCTAATTTTTCGCGGGTGTTGGTGGCGGCCGCATCCATGTCCGTGCCCCATTCAAACTCCATCATGACCACCGAAAGTTCCTGCAATGCTTTGGAATTCACGTTTTTCACGTCCGTGACCGTGGCTAAAACGCCTTCAATGGGTTTGGTGACCATGCTTTCAATTTCTTTGGGGCCCACGCCGGGATATGAAGTGATAACAGCTATCATGGGGAAATTCATTTCCGGGAACAGGTCAATTTTCAAATTGGCCAAGGAAATCATTCCCAGCACAATAACGCCGACAAAGATCATAAATACCATCAGCGGGCGATGAATACCGAAACGCGATAAAAACATGACTACTCTCCCTTGACCGCTTGGATGCGCGTGGCTTCGCTCAACCGCGTCTGTCCCTGCACGATCACCTCTTCGTTGGCACTCAAACCGCTGGTAATCTCCTGTTCGCCGTTTTGCATCCAGCCCAGTTCCACCTTGCGCCGCACGGCTTTGTCCCCCCGGATCGAATAAACAAAATAATCCTGATCCTGCTTCATTACGGCTTCCTGCGGCACCAACAAAGCCTTGGGCTTGCGCGCAACCAGGATGCTCACATCGGCAAACATGCCGGATTTCAACTTGCCGCCAACAGGTTCCAGGGAAACCACCACGCGCGTGGTCTTGGACAACCGGTCCACCACCGGCGCAATGCGGGAAATCCGGCCTTTAAATATATCTTGCGGGTATGCTTCCACCTTCACTTGGACCTCCTGGCCCTTCACAACCCGCCCCAAATCTTTCTCAATTATGTTTACCAAGACTTCCAATTCACGCGGATTAACCACGCTGGCCACCCCAGTAATATTCGGGGTTACGGCTTCCCCGATATCCACCAGTTTTTGCGCGACCAGCCCGGCAATTGGGGCCTTGACCGGCGATAAGGAAAAGGTCAGCCCCACTTCGTCCCGCTCCACCCAGGCGATCGGCTCGTCCTTTTCAACCCGGTCTCCCTCGACTTTATCAAAACGCACGACTTTCCCCGGAACCCCGGAGTAGGCATTGGCTTCCTCTTTGGCTGAAACTGTACCGGATAATTCGATGGTATCAACCGCTTCCCCAATGCGGGGCAGCATGGCCTTGACCGCTACAGGCGTGTCCGTTTTGGCCGCGGCTTTACCCCGATGAGTTGCAATCCTGAATCCCCCCAACACCACCAACAAACCCACCGCACTCCAGATAATCATTTTTTTCTTGTTCATACTCCGCCAATCCTTTCGTGTGCCCGTTGTGCACGCTCAAAATTTCAATCCCAACGTCATCCAATGATCCCAACCCTCAATGGCATCCTGTATGGCGGCATACTCCAATTGCACGGACATGCGACCCCAGCCGACCGTAGGTATCCGAATACCGGCCCCAACGGTCCAAAACGCATCTTTCATGCCGCCGCGTGCAAAAAGAATCTCATGCCACGCATACTCCACTCCGGCGTGCAGGCGCCAGGGTTCCTGCGTAAGATTTTTCTCAATATCCACACTGCCCATAACCGTTTGTTCCGGAAGCAGGCGGTAGGTATAGGACGCGCCCCCTTTGCAGGTTGCGGGGAAATAATCCTTGTGTCCGGTTTTCCAATCCAGACGCGTGTACACATCCCTGACCGCCAATCCCAAACAAACGCCTTCCAGTCCTTGATACAAAACACCGGCATCCACGCCCCAGCCACTGGCTTCGGTTTGATCCAAATCCTGATACAATCCCTTGAGGTTCACGCCGAGGGACCACCCGGCGGCCAGCGGCAACCCCCACCCCACACTGTAACAACCTTCAATATCTGAAAATAAATAATTAGGATTCAACGAATCCACTTGGCGCGCTTCCATATCATAGGCGGCTGCCAAACGAATGATGGAAAACGCCAGCACACCCCAATTTCCTTTGTCCAAACTTCCGGCACGCTCATCGGCAGGATATTGGAAAAGCGATAAAGGCTGCATGAAAATCAGCTGTGAATAATCCCCGCTGCCTGGCAAAACCGTGTACGTTCCGCGAAATTCCAGCCTGGAGGCAGCGGCCAGCCCGGCTGGATTCCAATACACGGAAGCCGCATCACCTGGTACTGCCGCATATGCACCACCCAACCCCGCCGCGCGCGCATCCACGCCCAATTTTAAAAAAGCGCCTGCAGCACCGGCTGCGGGTTCAACAGCCCAAACGGCGCTTAATCCAAACCCGCTTATAATAAACGCTGTGGCCCACAGTTTAAAACCGACCATGATTTTCCTCACACATCCCTCTACTATCTTATTCCCCTCCCTGCTTGGAGACTGTGTCACAACGTCTGTCCACAGCCTCTAATCACATTCCCCTCCCCAGGGTTGGTGGGAGGGGATGTAGGG
>JAGVPM010000080.1 GCA_020052235.1 Candidatus Goldiibacteriota bacterium | reverse complement strand
TTGAAGCATCAAATAATTTACGAAACATAATCCCTCTCTATGATTTTATTCTTTTTTTCTCATCGGCAGCCGGATAATCGCTGTCGCGTCGTTCGGCACGTCTTTCGCCACCCCGGCAATTTCAGCCAAACACAGCTTCGGATCGACTTGCTGTACGATAATACCCGCTACAGTTTGGCCTCCGGCATCCATCAGCGAGCCTTCGTAACCCCGTCGAATCCCTTGGTTTGCGCCCACGTTCAAAATAACTTTATAAGCTTTTTCCCCAACGCGCTGAATCTCCAAAACTTTTGCTGCAATTTTAGGTGCATTGGCATCGTCATGCGGCGTGGAATCTTCGTGTATGGTGACTTCCGGTTCCAGGATTTCCTGAGGTTCCGGCATCCCCGCGCGCTCGGCTGGAGATACTGGGGCGGATTTGAAACGCAGCAGCAGCGAAACCCGGTGCTGATTATTGGACAGTTCCATAAAACTATAATGAAACGCATAATCAATTTCAAAATTTTCCGGGCGATAGGATGCTCCAACCATGACTTCCCGGCCATTATACCCAACGCGCATTCCCAAATCCCGCGTATACCAGCACTCTATCCCGGTCCGGAAATCCACGCGGGAATGTTCGGAAATATTTAAGTCCATGGTCTGAATCAAATGGTTGAAATAAAGCTCTTCACGGGAGCGGAAAAATTTCAAAGCAGTTCCAATTTTCACATTCACCGGCGAAGCATCCACAATACCCGAATCATTCCAGCGCACGCTTTGCAGTAAATTCTGCACATTCACGCCTACCATGTGGTCCCAATACATCACCGGCTGCCACAAAACGCCGACATCCATTCCAGGGCCATAGGCTGAAAACCCGCCAATGCCCTGGTGCAGCATTTTCAAACTCAGCCCCAAGCTCAAGCCATCGGCCCACTCATACATTTTCCGGCCATAACTTAGGAGAAAGGCGTTCTCTATGCTGGTGAGCGAGCCAAGCTGATCGCCGTTTTCATCGCGCGCTTCAATATTGCCAATGGAGTAATTCAGCCAAGTCAAAGAAAAATTACCCGCCCCAGGCCAATAAAACGCATAGCTTAATAAACTCGTGCTCATATCATGGGGTAAAAAACCATACTGCAACCCGGCTTGATAAACATACAGGTCCATTTGCGAAAGTCCCGCCGGATTCCAATACCCCGCCGTGGCATCATCAGCCACGGCCACAAAAGCCCCGCCCATGCCGCTGGCACGGGCCCCAGCGCCTTCGCCTAAAAGAAATTCGCCTGGTCCAGGTCCACTTTCTGCCCAGACCGGCCACGACACACATAATAATACGCAACTCAACAAACTCCCTAAAAAATATCTCCGCGTAAAAGTCATTTCAATAACACCAGTTTCTTCACGACTTTTTCCCGTCCCTTATCATTCCACGCTTCGCCGATGTAAAAGTATACGCCATTGGACATGCCCGAAGCATTCCAGACTAACTCGCTCCAGCCCGCAGGATAATTCCCGGAGGTTTCCCAAATAAATCTGTCCATGGGTGTGAAAATTTTTATTCTCACATCCGCGCTTTGGGGCAGGAAAAACCGAAATTTCACATTCACCCCATGCGTGGGGTTGGGATAAACGTAAAAATATTTGGGATCAATGACCCGGCCCCGGAAATCAGGCGCCGGTGTGGGCGTAGTAAGCAACGACGTGGCGGTAGGCGTCGGGGTGGGGACAAACGGCCCTTGTTTAAATAAATATATTTTGTTATCCGCCCCCAAGGCGAAAGTTTCAAATTGGTTGTCATTATCACCATCGCCAATAGCAATTTTCTGCAACGAGGTGCTGACTACTCCCAAAGAGGTTCTTTGCCAAACACCGCCGATAAAAACAAACTGATAAACATGCCCGTCCGCCGTGGTGCAATAAACTTCATTTTTACCATCATTGTCTCCATCACTAACAACAATATCAGTAACTTGGCTGCCAGTGGACCCAATCGATGAAGAAGTCCAAAAAGATTGCCATTTATATTGAAGGACATTTCCTGACTGATCTCCCGCATAAATTTCAGGTTGTCCGTCATTATCGCCATCACCTATGCCAAAATAAGTAGAATAACACGGCCCAACATCCGAGGCTGTCCAAGTCGCTCCATCATAAGCTACTTTAACAATCTTATTAGATGAAAGGCCACAATATAGCTCAAATTCCCCATTACCGTCACCATCTCCAAAATAGATTGATTTGCAAATCGTCGAGGCCCCGAAATCTTTTATATCGAGAGGATTTTCCCATGCCATTGTATTGCCCCATGTGTGCTGGTAAATATGGCCATCAGCGCATCCAGAATAGAGGTTCAATTTTCCGCTTTTGTTAGCATCGCCATATGCCGTACAAAGGACACTGTTGTTCAATCGCCCGATATTTGATTTAGACAGCGGATGTCCGCTGTATTCATAGTATTGATAAATATAATTACTTGCATTCAACGAAGGGGCATAGATTTGGTATCGGTAATCTTTTAAAGCATCGCATACCATGACTTGGCTATACTGCTCACCCGTGGACGTGGCGGGAAGATAGCTTGGATTCCATAAACCGCCCGAATTTTTTATAACAGCGATTTGAGTGCGCATTCCGCTCAAGACGGCCACCTATTCCGATGCATGGCGGCCACCCTCCCACCGAACAAAATCTCAACGATCAAAATATAACACAGGTGGCC
>JAGVPM010000016.1 GCA_020052235.1 Candidatus Goldiibacteriota bacterium | reverse complement strand
GGCCCGGCAAGAGATAATTATCGTCATAGGCGGTTTGCCGGGCCAATTCGCGATTTTCAGTGTCAAATTCCCAATTGATTTTAAATAAATGAACTTTGGCCCCGGAGAGGTGCGGCAATGATTACTAAAAAGCAAAATGGTTTAAAGAGTATAGGGATGATTGTACTCCTGCTGGGGTGGGCCGGATTGGCCCAAGCGCAAAGCGTGCCCATGGTGCCGGCGAGTTTTTCCGGTGTGGCGGAGAAAATTGCCCCGGCGGTGGTTAACATTAGCGTCCTGCGGATTATCCGGCAATCGATACCCGATGAAATGTCCATGGACCCGCAGATTCGGGAATTTTTTGAGCAGTTTTACGGCCCACGGCCTTACCGCCAGTATACGCAGAAGCAAACCAGCCTGGGCTCGGGTGTGATTGTGGATCCGCGGGGATATATTCTTACCAACAACCACGTGGTCTCCAAAGCCAGTGAAATTGTGGTCAAATTAAAAGACGGCAAGGAATATCCCGCGGAGATCGTGGGAACGGATTCGACCACGGATTTGGCGGTGGTGAAAATAAAAGGCCAGGGAACCTGGCCGGCTGCGGAATTGGGCGATACGGAGAAAGTTAAAGTGGGGGATTGGGTTTTGGCCGTGGGCAGTCCGTTCGGGCTGGAACAAACCGTTACTGCCGGAATCATCAGCGCCAAGGGCCGGACTATCGGGCAGGGGCCTTATGATGATTTTATTCAAACCGATGCTTCCATCAATCCGGGAAATTCCGGCGGTCCCTTGGTGGATATGGAAGGGCGCGTGATCGGCATTAATACCATTATTTTAAGTCCCTCGGGCGGATCACTGGGCATTGGTTTTGCCGTACCGATCAATATGGCGGCGCGCATTTTTAAAGATTTAATCAACACCGGGTCGGTGCATCGCGGTTGGCTGGGCGTGGTGATTCAGCCCCTGACCCCGGAATTGGCGGCGCATTTCAGCATCACGGATGCCAAAGGTATTTTAGTGAGTTCGCTGGTGGAAAACGGTCCGGCCGCGCGCGGCGGTATTCAATCAGGCGATGTGATCATTGAGTTTAACGGCCGGAGCATCACGGCGCCCAATGAATTGCAACGCGCCGTGGCCCAAGTCGGCGTGGGCGAAGCCATCAACCTCAAGGTAATTCGCGAGGGCAGGAAGCTCGAGCTGGCGGTTCGTTTGGGCGACCAAAATGATGCCCGGCGTCCGGCGCGTTTAATGCAAAAAGCCGCGCAACCTTCGAAGGCCCGCACGGCGTCCAATGTATTGGGTTTGACTGTTGAACCATTGAATCCCGATTGGGGAAAGAAACTGGGTGTTTCGAATTTATCCGGCGTGGTGATTGCCTCCGTGGATCCGGGCAGTGCGGCCGATGGCGCCGGATTGGCGCCGGGGGATATCATACGCGAACTTAACCGCCAGCGCATTAAGACAGTGGATGAATATAAGAAATTCATGAAATCACTCAAGCCCGGCGCGGATTTGCTGGTTTTAATTGAACGCGAGGGTTCTGCCATTTACGTGGCCATGAAAATACCTGCGGAATAAATCGCATCCTAAAAGCCGTTCGAGGCCTCTGGGAAACCAGGGGCCTTTTTTTTGGTACTGGATATGAAAATTCACATTTTACGGGTTTATATGTTAAAATACGTCCGCCGAAAAAATAGGTGAAAAAAAGTGGGAGTCAAGTCATTGAACCGCAATCGGTATAAGCGCAAGCCGGCTTGGCATTCGCTGCGCAATAGTTCCAAACGTCTTTTTGCCAAACTATCCGGGACATCCGTACAATCCTCAGCAGTGGATGAGCGCGAACATAAACCAGCCTGGCGTTTTTGGGTCCGGGTGGGCATCCTGGCGCTGCTGGGCATGAGTGCGATTTATTTAAGCCTGGCGGCCGTGAATATTTTAATCCTGGGCACGGACGATGTGGATTATGCTCAGCATACGGACACGATCATGCTGCTGCATTGGCGCCCTTTACCCCGCCGGTTGTCGCTGCTTTCCGTGCCGCGGGACACGCAGGTGGTGTTGCCGAAGCGGGGCATGCTTAAAATCAATGCTGTCTATGCGTATGGAAATGCGCTGAACGGGCGCGCCTATGCCTTGGCCATGACGCGTTCAACCCTGGAGAATTTGCTGGGCGTCAAGGTTCACTATGTAATACACATCCGGTATTCCGGGTTTATTGCCCTGGTGGATGCCATGGGGGGCGTACCCATGTATATTCCCAAGCGCATGCAGTACATGGACATTGCCGGGGGCGTGAATATTGATTTAATGCCGGGGTATCAATTGTTGGATGGACGGCAAGCATTGAATTACGTCCGCTTCCGCCACGATTTGGACAGTGACTTGGGGCGTATGAAGCGCCAACAGGAATTTGTGAAAGCATTTGTTTCCCAGTTGATGGGATTTACCAAGCTGCCCCGCACGATAAAGGCGTTTTACGCTTTCCTGCATCAAATAGAAACGGATTTGACCATGCCCACGGCGTTTTTTTTAGCCCTGGAAATGAAGAGCGTGGTGGGCTACGCCTGGCAACAATCCATTTTGCCCGGGCAAACGATTTATGTGCAAGGCGTGCCCTATTGGCAGATTGACAACAACGCGGTCAAAGAAGTCATGGCCGGGCTGGGGCAGGCCCCAAAACCCAAAGCCGCGCCTGTGAGCACACCTGAGAGTAAAAGCGTCAAAGGGGAAGCGGTAACTGTTTCAAACCCGGCAGATCAGGCTGAAGCTGCACCCATACCGGCGGCACCAAGTGCAGGGAAAAAATCTGCGGCTGCCAAAGCTACGTCGGCACCAGCCATCGCGGCCACACCAGCGCCAACGGCGGAGGCGAAAACCGTTGTTGCCAAAACGCAGGTTGGCAAAGCGGCGCCAAGGGTGCCGTTGGCACTGACTCCGGCAGCAAAAGTTTCAATCCCGGCTCCCAAGTTTGTGAAAGTGGCGTGGCCCAAAGGACCCCAACCGGTGATACGTATTTTGAACGGCTGCGGCGCGGGCGGGGTCAGCAAAACTTTGGCGGATAAAATGGCGCGGCAACATCTGCGCATCAGCATGAAAAACGTCGGCAATGCGGTCCATTACAATTTTGCCAATACGCTGGTCCGCACTAATGCGAAAAACTTGCCCTGGGCCAGGGGAATTGCCAAGCTGCTGGGTTTAAAAGATATGTATGTTCAATTGGATAAAGATAATCCCGCGATAACCGTGATTATTGGAAAAGATCACGAACTATGGTCGAAATAGAAATATTCCCCTCCCACAAGGAGACTGTGCCGTAACGTGTTTTTTAAGGATTTAGTATTTTTTTGTCATTTCGAACGAAGAGAGAAATCTGATAAAGGTTTTATAATTAAGAGCAATTCAGATTTCTCGGCTTGGCCTCGAAATGACAAACTTAAGAAAAATGCCTTAAAAATCCAGTTATGACACAGTCTCAAGGGGAGAGGAGTTCAAAAAAACGAAAAACCTTTTTCGCGATAGTCACTAATTGTTTGTCTGAATAATCATGAGGAGTTCTACTGTGTATTTACGCCAAAGGGTTAAAGCTGTTTTAAATCAAGCCATGGAAGACTTGAAAGCCGACGGGGTTGTGCCCGCCGAGGTTCAGGTGCAGCCGGATGTGGAACATCCCACTTCACCGGAGCATGGGGACTATGCGACCAATGCGGCCATGAAGCTGGCCAAACCCTGCCGTCAATCTCCCAAGGCCATTGCCGAGAAACTTAAAATCAAACTGGAAGCGCGCGGTCAGGGAATCCTGGCGCGTGTTGAAGTTGCCGGGCCGGGTTTTGTGAATTTGTATTTGCATCCTTCGGCCCTCATGCAGGAACTGCAATCCGTACGCGTGCGTTCCGAGGCTTACGGGACCGATGCCTGGGGCGCAGGCCGCCGCTTGCTGTTGGAATTTGTTTCCGCCAATCCAGTGGGACCGCTGAATATTGTTTCGGCCCGGGCCGCAGCCGTGGGGGACACGCTGGCGCGGGTTCTGCGCAGCCAAGGTGTGCACGTGGAAAAAGAGTATTATGTCAACGATGCCGGGAATCAGGCCAAGTTGTTCGGCCGGTCCTTATACGCCCGCTGGCGCCAATCCCTGGGCGAGGACGTGCCCGTGCCCGAGGAAGGCTATCAAGGCGAGTATGTTGCCGCGTGCGCCGCCGAGTGCGCGCAAGCGCGGGCTGCTGAATTGAAAAACGCCTCCGTCGAACAAGCTGCGGAAATTTTCCGCAGCGAGGGTGTGGCGCGCATGGTGGCCTCCCACCGTCATGACTTGGCGGAGTTTGGGGTTGAGTTTGACCATTGGTTTTCCGAATTGACTTTGCATGAATCCGGGCAGGTGCAAGCTGCGTTGGATGATTTGAAAACGCGCGGTTATATTTTTGAACACGAAGGCGCCATTTGGTTCAAGTCCACGGAATTCGGTGACGACAAGGACCGCGTGTTGATTAAAGCCGACGGTGTGCCGGCCTATATTGCCGCGGACGTGGCATACCATCGCAATAAATTTAATCGCGGGTTTACGGAGTTGGTGGACATTTGGGGACCGGACCATCACGGCTACATTGCCCGCATGAAAGCGTCCATGCAGGCGCTGGGGCACGAAGCCGATGCGTTCCGCGTGCTGATCGCCCAGCAAGTCAATCTCATGGAAAATGGGCAGCCCGTGGCCATGTCCAAGCGGGCCGGGATATTCATTACCATGGCCGATCTGATCAAGGATGTGGGCCGCGATGTGGCGCGGTTTTTTTTTCTCATGCGCAGCACGGACGCGCATTTGGATTTTGATTTGGATCTGGCGCGCAAGCACACGGATGAGAATCCGGTGTTTTACGTGCAGTATGCCCATGCGCGTATTTGCAGCATCTTGCGCAAGGCCGCCGGGGAAGGCTGGGTGCTATGTGAGGCCAACGCCACTCCGGAATTGACGCAGCCTTGGGCGCCGGAAGAATTGGCGGTGATCCGCAGCCTGACCTCGCTGCCGGAAATTTTGGAAGCCGCCGCACGCAATTTGGAGCCGCACGGCTTGGCTTTTTATCTGCGCGATCTGGCCACGGAGTTTCACAGGTTTTATACCGTGTGCCGCGTTTTGGATTCTGAGGACAAAAAGCGCTCCGAGGCCCGGCTGGCGCTGATCGACGCTATCCGCATCGTGTTGCGCAATGGCCTGGATTTGCTGGGAATCGGCGCGCCGGACAGCATGTAACGTGTAGGGAACAGGCATGCCTGTTCCCTACAAAAAGATTGTGTAAGGAGCCTGCATGCAAGGTAAGGTAAGGCATGTTCAAATCACCGGCACAAACAACGCTGCGGCAGAAGCGCGCCTGGACGAATTGACCAGGGATTTTTATTGCCTGGATTCGCGCGCACGGCGCGTACTGGTGGTAGGCTCGGCGCAGCGCCGCACTGTCCCATGCGTGAGCTGGCTGGACGACATTCCCAATCTGGCTGATTTTGACGTAGTGATTTTAAATTTGGAAACCTTGGACCGCGTCAATTTGGTTAAACTGACGCGGGTGGACAAGGAACGCCTGTTGAGGCTGCGCCAGCAGTTGTTTGACCTCATGCTTTCCGGCGGCGAAATTTATTGCCTGCTGGCGCCGTTTCTTGCCTTCGGCTCCTACCTTTACTTCCCGGACGGCTCAATGGAACCCGAGTGGTCCAATCTTAAATGGTCCCCGATTGGTTTTTCCCTGACGGAAATCCGCGGGGAAAGCATGCTGATTGAGGAAGACGTTAAATTCGAAGACTACCTGCGCCAGGTATCGGGCTGGGAAGGCTACATCAACCCCACCGCCAATATGAATTATATCGAAGAGCGCTTGCGTCACGAGAACAAGCTGGCCGATGACGAAGAAGTGTTCTGGCAAAGCTTGCCCCTGGCATTGAACCGCTACGGCAAACCCCTGGCTGCGTCTTTATGCTTTGGGGTGCGCCAGCGTGAGGCCGAACACGAAGAACCGAAAATAAAATTTATCTCCGACTACCTGCATCTGCTGCCGCCGCCGAGCAAGATTACGCGCGAGCAAGGCATTGATATGTTGGTGGAGGAAGCCAAAGGCTTGCCGGCCAAGAGTGTTATGCCCGCCTGGGCCGAGCAATACCATGTTCCCGGCGAGGACCTGCTGGAGCAGCGGATCAACGAATCCCAGCGGCGCATCAAGGCAGCTGAGCGCGAGCAAAAGCGGTGCTTCCGGGCTTTCCGTGATTTGCAGCGCAGTAAAGCCCTGCTGTATGAACACGGGGACAATCTGCGCCAAGCATTGGCTGAAGTGTTGCAGCGCATGGAGTTTGGAGTTAAGCCTTTTCCGGGTGCCCCCGACTTGCTGGTCCTGCAAACGCGATACGGAAAAATGCTGCTCGACGCCGCCGGGCGATCCGGCCCAGCCGAAACCGGAGACTTGCAGCAGCTCCTGCGGCATGCGGTTTTTGCCCAGGAATCCGACGGGCGCATTTGGAAAGGCCTGCTGGTATTCAACCATTACCGGCTCAACGAGCCACGGCAATCCCGTCCGGCGGCTTTCCCCGGCGAGGTAGTCGCCCGCGCCCGGGAGATGAGATTGGGCTTGTGCACATCCGAAGGTATCTACGCCAGTTTCTGTTCGTTTTTACAAGGTTCCATGCTGAGGGAAGAATTGGAAGACCGCATGTATCAGGGCGCAGGCATCATCAATTTACCCGCCTCCGAACCCTCTTTCGACCGTCCTGTCAAATCGTTGTTTAATTCCGCGGAAGATACCTAGGTTTAATCAGTCGATTGAAACCCGTGCTTGCCGGTCATGGGTACGAAAACCACACCGAGTAAATCTTGTGTGATCCAGGTTTGTTCCGGGGTCAAGGTTGCCAGGGTTAAGGTTTGATAGGTCAGATTTTTCCCCAAAGGCGCCAGCACGCGGCCGCCGGGCTTAAGCTGGCGCGTCAAGGCGTCGGGAATTTGATTCACCGCACAGGTAATCAGGGCTGCGTCAAAGGGCGCGGCCTCGGGCCAGCCTGAAAAACCATCTCCGGTTTTTATAAAAATACGGTCACCATACCCCAAACGATTGACCGCAGCCTGTGCGCGTAGGGTTAAATCCGGAAGAATATCGAGACTGTAAACCGTCATGCCCAATTCAGCCAAAATCGCCGCCTGATACCCGGAACCGGTTCCGATTTCCAAAATTTTTTCATGCGCCCCGGAACGCCAAAGCCAGTCTGTCATTAAAGCCACTATGTACGGCTGGGAAATTGTCTGCCCGGCGCCGATCGAGAGGGCGCTGTCCGCATAGGCCCAGTCTAGCAGCCCGGCAGGTATAAAATCATGGCGGGGGACAATACGAAAAGCATCCAGTACCTCGGGTGTGAGAATACCCCGCGCCGCGATTTGTTCTTCGACCATTTGCATGCGTTCTGCCTGATATTCATCAAAAGGCATGGCAACCTCAGTTTGAATAAACTGTCATTTCGAGGAGCTTTAGCGACGAGAAATCTAAAGAAAATGAGTGAATCAGAGTTCTGCGCATTCCGCTCAAGACGGCCACCTATTCCGATGCATGGCGGCCACCCTCCCACCGAACAAAATCTCAACGATCAAAATATAACACAGGTGGCC
>JAGVPM010000011.1 GCA_020052235.1 Candidatus Goldiibacteriota bacterium | reverse complement strand
TCAAAAGGCCAAAGCGGCCGTGGCCTGGACAGCGTATTTTTGACCGGAAAAAGTATATTCCTTATCCGGTCCGCCCACATAAGCCAGTCCCAGCAATCCCAAGGTCAAATTGTTCAATTCCGTGTACGTGACACCGGCCGTAAGGGTGCCGGATTGATCCACGCAATTATGGATATAATTGCAGTTTAATGTCATGTCGGTGAGCAGAAACCGGCTGAAACTGGTAAACATGGCGGCATAGTAACGTGCGTGATAGTTGGATTGGTATAAATGATTCTGTTGGAAAAAGTCGAGCTGGGTTCCCGCTGTTATCACCGGAGCATTGCCCGATGAATCCGGTAAAGGACGCGCATAAGGATACACCGTGGTATCGCTGAAGATATTTTCAACATACCCATTCCGGTTGTAATAAGCCTCGAGGTTAATGCTTAAGCGGTCCTTGAAATCTCCGACCTGGAATTTACGCGAAAAATCCAAACATGCCTGCGGAGTCCAAACCTCGCTGTCCTGGCTCAGCTCCAACACGCCGTTGTTCAAAACGCGCACAAGATGGTTTTGGCCTTTGGAAATGCTGGCTTCTCCCACAATATCCACGGTCAGCACGCGGGTTGAAAAATCATAACCCCAAACCGGATGATTGTTTTTTTTGACCCAGCCGGATACGGCCATTTCAAAATTTTTAATCAGCCACTCCATTTTAAAGGCCGCACTGGTGTTGTCGGGGTCCGAGGCCATGCCTGTGTCCAAAAAGCTGTACAGGTTCAGCCAAGTCCCAAAGGGTACGTGGGCTTTTACTCCGTAGGCTCCTTCGCGGTTGCCGATTTTGGTTACAAAGCTGCGGCGTTCAATATTAATCAAGTCCGTGGGATTCCAGAGGTAGCAGCGGCCCCATTGCAGCACCTGTTTTCCGGCGCGCAAATAAACCGCATGTTCGACATTGAAATCCAGAAACATTTCACGCAAGGCCACGTCCGTTGATGAGGTTTGACCGTAAAGGGTGGCTTCCAAATTGGCAAATACTTTGGCGCCTTGCGGCAAGCGGGCATCCAGGTAAAGATCGGCCACTGTGTAGGCATAGAGCGCCGCAAGGGAATTACCGCGGGTTTCAACCCCGGCGCTGGTAATTTCTCCCGAGAAACCTACGGTTTTATTGTCCGCCGGCTCCGTCATGGCTGATGGAGTTTGCTGTTGAACCATGGTGTCGGAATTTTCAAATAAGGAGTTTTCCAGCGCATTCCGGTCTTCGGCAGAAGCGTGCGGGATCAGACCAAGAACCGATCCGCAGAATATGATTGCGAGCGCAACAAGCGGGAAGCGGCCGGAGTGTTTCATTTGCTTAAGTTCTCCAGGTAGGCTTTGGTAAAGATGCTGTCTGCGAGCGGTTTGGTGGAAATGTTGCTGATTTCAATCACACTCTTGTTGCCTTTTTCAAATTCATCCAGGAACATGAACTTAACCGCCAAGTATTGCCCGTCTACTTGGGTATATTTTAGATAATACCCTGCCTGCATGAGGGTGCCGGAGGAAGAGTAGGCTTCCTCTTTTAAAATCAGGTTGTTGTCTTTGCGGGTCCAATAGATTTTTTTCGGATAATCAACATCGTGCACTTTGGCTTTCACTTCAAATTTATTAACCGGTATTTGGCCAAGCTTCTCTTCACTGAAAATTTCTTTCCCGGAAGCATCCGTGGCCGGATCGAACATTTCCAACATTTTCCGCTCCTCGAAATCATCCCCGTGCGCGTCGGAACCGGCGATATTTTCATCGCGGTTGATATGCTGAAAGGTGCGGGTGTTCCGGCGGTACATCCAGAAATTATCCCCGGTCCGCAAATAGCCGTTGCCTTTTTCATTTTCGGGCGCGGTCATGACAATGAGGAAGGCGTCGTCGCGGTCCCGGCGGTAATATTGCATGCCCGTGACTTTCGTGCCTTGGTTGATTTTTTGCTGGGTCATCTGCACGAAAGCCGAAGCATCCGATTTGATCGCATAATTTTCATCAATGGATTTGAGAATGGAAATAATGCGGCTTTCCGCCGCCGATGCGGCCATGGGCAGCATCAGCGCCAGCATGAGAATCCAAAAACTTTTTTTCATAATCCCTCCTGTAGCCATCGCCTGGGCGATGCATGGTTTTTAATGGCCGTACAAAATACAGTATACAGTCCGTGTTTTCACGGTAACCGGGTCATTCCGTATGCCGTAATGCTTCCACTGGCGAGAGCTTGGCTGCGCGCCGCGCGGGGAAGAATGCGGTGACGACGACCAGGACTAGTACCAGCAACATATTGCCGAGCACGCTCCATATTGTGGGCAGGAAATACAAGTGCCCATTGACCAGCATCATCCCCAGAGGGTTATCATCCATACGCAGCGTAATACTGGAGAGTCCCCACATGATAAGCAGAGCCAGGATGACGCCTGCGATGGAAGCAAAGAGCGCCAAGAAAAAACTTTCAAACAGGAATAAATTACGCACGTCTTTCTGCTGCATGCCGATGGCCCGGATCGTCCCGATTTCACGCGTGCGTTCGCGGATGGTCATGCGCAAGGTGTTGATGACGCCGATAAGGGTGATGAACAGCAAAATGAGCGCGGCGGTCAAGGTGATGAGATTGAGAACGCCCTCCAGCTGCAGCACCATTTTACCGGCTTCATACATAGTGCGGACATCTATCAGCGTGGCTTTTTGTTTTTTCTTTCCCATGTCCTGGTATTTTTTCTCCAGGTCCTCGGTCGTCAGCGTGCGCGGCAACAAGATCCACTCCGGCGCCAATAACGCATAGGCCGTATGGCTGGTGCCGGGAATAGCGGCTTGTTCGTTGGGCTGCGCTGCGCGGGGCCAATGTTCATAGAATTGTTCGTAAAATTTTTCATCGTTGGCCAAGATGGTATTTTCCCCCCACACTTTCTGCGGATCGAAAATACCCCCGACTTTAATCAGCATCGGAGTGTTCGCGTTGCCCCATTTGTCCGTATAACGGACTTCCAGGGAACTGCCTGGTTTCAGGCGGAGCCGTTGAGCTAGGGGGGCTGACACCAGGGCCGTTTTATCTTTCCAGAGGGTATCCCAGGCGCCTTGGCGCAAGGTTAACAGCTTGCTGAGTTTATCCCGTGAATCGGGGTCGCTGCGATATCCCAGGACCGTGATTGGCAAATCTGATTTTTGCGCCGCGGCGGGAATAACGGCCAAGGAAGCGTTGAGTTGTTTGTGGAGGGCGTCTGCCAGGGGTTGGGCATTGCGCATTGGGTCTTTGATGATTAAATTCAAAATCCCGGTGGAATGCGCGTCAAATCCCATGATGTCTTTGATCTTCTGCATGTCGATGAAGGCAACCGGCTGCATGAAAATATTGTCGCTTTTTACAATGCCCATGACCGTGGCGCGGGCGGATTGGTCCTGACTGTAGATATTGCGCAAACGTATGCGCAGGATGTCGCCGATTTTGACGCCGAGATAGCGGGCTTTTTCCTGGGAAATGATAAGCGGATTCTCGGCGGTTGAGTTGTTCAAATCATCCCAGTTTCCGCCAATGAGCCGGAAAGCTTCTTCTGTTTCCTTGCGGCTTTTTTCATTGCCGGCAGCTGAAAAGTCCAGACCTATCAACATGAGGTTGTCGGCTTTGCCCACGCCAATGGCTTTCACGAAAGCGCCGATGGCTTCTTCGCGTTGCAGGATCACGTCCTTGTGCTGATCCAATATGGCGTTGATGCGGTCTTTGTCCCTGAAAATTTCCGAGGCCATGCGGCTGCGTTCATTGTACGCCACCGTGACATGGCCGGTAACCCAGCGCAGGACTTTGTTGATCATAACATCGGAGATTCCCCGGGAAAAAGAGTTGGCCACCACCAACAGCAATACGCCCACGGCAATGGCGCTGCCCAAAAGCAGGTTGCGCCGTTTTTGGCGGAATAAATTTCGCAGACTCATGCGGATCAAAGCTAACATAGAGGTAACATCCTTTCATTCGTTAAGTGAACTTGGGAAACAGGCGTCCGGCCTGCACCCGCCAAGCGGATTAATCACGCGCAATGGCATCCAACGGTTTGATCCCGCCGGCCACCCGTATGGGGTAGATGGCGGCAATCAGAGTGACCAGGGACAGCTCCAATAATGTCACAACGATATCGGTCCATTTCAGCAAGGGATGAAAAATATCGCCACCGTACAAAAGCTGAACCATATCATTGGCGGAAGTGATGTTGAGCATGGGAATTAAATTTACAATAATGGCGCCCAAAAGGAATCCGGCTCCGCCGAAAACCAGCGAGAGGATGGCGGTTTCGCTCAGGAACATCAGCCGGACAAATTGCTTCTGCGCTCCGATGGCGCGCATCATGCCCAGTTCGGGAGTGCGTTCCAAAGCGGCCATGGTCAAAGTGTTGACAATGATAATAATGGCAACCAGAAATAAAAGAGAAACAAAAGCCAGCAACGAGCCTTTGATGATGGTGGTCATGCTGCCGATGAAACCGGAGGCTTTTTTCCAGGTGACGGCCCGCACTTTGGCCTGGTTCGCAGTGAAAATTTTATTCAGCTGCGATACTGCGTAGTTGTAGGATGTGCCTTTTTTCAGTTTGACGAAAATCATGTTGTAGACGCCGGCTTCAATATCAACATCAGCGGGAGCCTTTGCAGCCGCGATGGCCGCAGGCGCGGGGGTTGGTTTGGCCTGAGGATTGCTGACCATCAGGCTTTCCGTGCCGAAAAGCGAGTCGAGGTTGGTGGTGTCCAGATCCAACAATTTTTGGTCTTCTTTGGCGACCTGGATCGCGTGGGCGGAGCTGGAAAAATATCCCAAACATTCGCGGTAGGATTCAATATCGGTGATGCTGAAGTGGCCAAAAATGGTATTTAGTGTGCGGTAGGCAATTACGCCTTTTATCCCAAAACGTAAATCAGTAGAACTGTTGTTCTCGTTCATGCCCAACAACACAATGTTGTCTGCTTTAATTATGGTTTTTAAATTTTCTTTGGCGTCTTTGGAAAGATTGGCTTCAACCAAGGAACAGCCCTCGGGGATAAGCCAGCGGTTGGTAAAATTGTAAAATTCATCCCGCGCTTTTTTGGGAACCAAGATTCCGCGTTCGCCGGGCTTGAACAAGCGCCCTTCCAAGGCTTTCAAGGAATCCGGAAACATGGCTTGGTACTCGGCAAAGTCCACACCCAATAAATACGCGAATCCGGGCGTGGCATTGTAGTCGTCGCTGAGCGCCAGACTCATGTTCTTGCCGGCCGGCAGAAAACGGCTGACGAACCGTTCGGCTTGCAGCAGTTTTTTAATCTGAGGGTAATTGGTGATGGGTTCAATCAAGGTGCCGGTAAAATCCAGGAGGATATTGTCGGTTTTTTGTTTTTCGGAAATAATGACCACGTCCCCGAGAAACCCGTTCACCACGTTTTGCTCCAAGCCATGGTCCATTCCCGAGATAACGCCGTTGCCCACGGTCATGAGCAGGGAACCGAGAAATAAAATCAGCCCGATAATCAGGCTTTTGCCTTTATGACGCAAGATGTTCCGCCAAGCGATTTTGAATATTAACTGCATGATCGACCTCGTTTTAATTAGAGAATGGGTAAAACTAATTGGCGGTTATCACGCCGTCTTTGAGCTTGGTGACTCCAATGGCGTACTTCAAAACATTGGCATCGTGGGTCGAAAAAATAAACGTGGTTTTTTCCAAGCGGTTCATCTGACGCATCACTTCCAGAATCTGCCCGCCGGTGACGGAATCCAGATTGGCCGTAGGTTCATCCGCCAGCACCAGAGAGGGAGACGTAACCAGGGCCCGGGCAATGGCCACGCGCTGCCGTTGTCCTCCGGACAACTCCGCGGGGCGATGCTTGACATGCTCGCCCAAGCCCACCAAATCAGCCAGTTTTTCGGCACGCTGGCGGATTTCGGCGCCGGAATGTTTTTTCATGAGCAACAACGGGAATTCAATGTTTTCCAGGACATCCAGGACCGGAATGAGGTTGAAGGTCTGAAAAATAAACCCGATGGTATGCAGGCGTAGATCGGTAATTTGCTTGTCGTTTAATCCTGTGATTTCATGCCCGGCGACTTTAACGCTTCCGCGCGTGGCCGTGTCGATGCAGCCGATGATGTTGAGCAACGTGGTTTTGCCGCTGCCCGAAGGGCCGATGATGCTGGTGAAGGCCCCTTCCTGCACGTTTAAATCAATGCCGCGCAAGGCATTCACCGTGGTGTTCCCCAAAGGATAATCTTTGGTCAGGCCGGAAATCTCGATAATGTTCTTTGCGGTTTTTTTCATGGCTGTCCTCACTCCACTCAGGGATTAAGTTTTAATAGTTAATATCACGTTATCTTTTGCCAAGTCAATTCCGGAATTGTAATAATGTGTTACAAACCAAGCAGTTGTTTCCATTTATAAAACGAAAAACCCGCCGAATTATTGCAGTGCCGAAAAAACAATTAACCCGGACAAATAACCGGGTAAAATACTCACGAATATTATCGGGATTATTTCCGGTTTCATTATGTATATAACCAAAATGCGGAGGTTAAGTGTCACTTAAAAAAATCAACTTGACCTAAATCAAGGAGCGGAAAACGGGAATTTGGTATAACGAAGCCGGGAAAAACAAGATTGATTCCATAGTGGAGAGGAGAAAGAAGCATGAGTGCGATTCGTAAAATTATAAAAATAGACGAGGGCCTTTGCAATGGGTGCAAACTGTGCATTCCAAATTGCCCGGAAGGCGCATTGCAGATCATCGACGGCAAAGCCCGCTTGATCAGCGACTTGTTTTGCGATGGGCTGGGCGCCTGCATCGGCCATTGCCCCCAGGGTGCCATAACCGTGGAAGAACGTAATGCCGAGCCTTACGCCGAGGCTAAGGTCATGGAGAATATCGTGAAAAAAGGTGAAAACACCACCCGGGCGCATTTGATCCATTTATTGGACCACGGAGAAAAAGACCTGTATGAACAAGCAGTGGCTTTTTTAAAATCCAACGCTCTGCCTAATCCCTGTGAAACGCAAACCATGGAGCCGGCGCATCATGGCGGTTGCCCGGGTTCGCGGATTCGGGAATTAAAACCCGCGGCTAAAACTCCAGCCCAAGCCACCGGTGTTGCGAAAGTTGCGCGCGAATCCAACCTGCAAACCTGGCCGATTCAGCTTCATTTAATGGCGCTTCCGGCATTCGAGTGAACCTAGAATCCAAGGTCGAGGCCCCCGAAATGGAATAGGATCGCCATCCGGAAACGCACCCTGTTCCTGAATCCG
>JAGVPM010000006.1 GCA_020052235.1 Candidatus Goldiibacteriota bacterium | reverse complement strand
CCTCTTTCTTGCCCCTTCCGAGGGCAATGTGATGTTTGGGAACATCGAGGTTACGCCATGCTTTTTATTTGTTCAATCCACAACTTATGATAATATCTCTATTTTACCAAAGCTTTTGCCGAGCGCTTGAATTCCATTTGTGCCATGGAAGTGCGGGAAGCGAAAAATGGGGATGTGTTGAAGCCCGGACTGGCCTTGGTTGCTCCGGGCAATTTCCACATGATCCTAACGGGAGCACCGGCTAAATATTCGGTTTTAGTCCGTGAAGGGCCCAAAGTATTTCATCAGCGGCCCAGTGTGGAGGTGATGTTTAACTCCGTGGCCAAGTGTGCCGGACCCAATGCCGTAGGGGTGATTTTAACCGGCATGGGCAGCGACGGCGGCTCCGGATTGCTGGAAATGCGCAATGCCGGCGCCTATACCATTGCGCAGGATGAAGCGAGCAGTGTGGTGTACGGCATGCCGAAAGTGGCGGCGGATTTGGGCGCGCCGGTTTCGATCCTGGGATTGGATAAAATCCCGGCTGAAATTTTACGGGCATTTCAAACCATGAACCCGATTATGCGGTAGCGGAGTCTGTTCAATGTGTTTATATTCCCCTCCCCAAGTTGTGGTGGGAGGGGCTAGGGGAGGGGGCTTAAGTGTTTACGGAAAAAGCTCATCACCCTCCCCCTCGCCCCCTCCCATCAAGCAGGGAGGGGAATAAGATGAAGTAATGTCAAAAGGAAGGTGAAACGTATGAAAATATTAATCGTAGATGACAGCAAAGCCATGCGGATGATTGTGAAACGGACTCTGCGCCAAGCCGGGTATGAAGATCATGTCATTGAAGAAGCCAACAACGGCGTGGAAGCATTCCAAATGATTCAAAGTTCCACCCCGGATTTGGTTCTGTCGGATTGGAACATGCCGGAGATGAACGGGTTGCAACTTTTGCAGACCATTAAGCAAAACGGTCTGACCGTCAAGCTGGGGTTTGTGACTTCCGAGGGAACGCCGGAGATGAAACAGAAAGCCGAGGAAGAAGGCGCGCTGTTTTTGATCTCCAAACCGTTTACGGTCGAAACGTTTCAACAAACGTTGTCCCAGGTGCTCTAATGGGACCGGCAGCCAATGTAACCTTGGATACTTGGGTTTCGGCCATGACCGATACCGTGGGCGAGATAGCCGGAAGCAGCCTGGGCTGCCCCGGCTGCAGAGTCGTAGGTGCCCCGGCTGCGGAATTTAAAGCTCCGGAGCTTTCCAATCTGGTGGGAGCCTATATTTCCATTTTAAGCCGCGAGCAAAGTTTGAATTTAGGGCTGTTGGCCGATTCTGCGGGCTGTCACCGCTTGGCCAAAGCTTTGCTGGGCATGAACGAAGATGTGCCATTGGGGTGTTGAAATTAACAGCCGGGAGGGCGGTTATGTCGGGATTACCTACACTGGGAGCGGTCAATAATTTATTGGTGCCTCTTTTACCCGGGACCGTGAGCATAAAAGCCGGAACTCCGGTACCCGGGGGGCCCAAAGCGCCTGCCTTGATTGGCATCTATACCTCGGACGACGGGAAATTGCAGGCCGCCTGCGTCTGTACGTATGCCTTGGTCTCTTTTTGCGGCGCCGCCCTGGCTATGATTCCGGCCGGCATTGCCAAAGACGGCTTAAATGGCCAGATTCAGGAAAATATTCCGGAAAATTTCCGCGAAATTTTAAATATTTTTTCCCGGATTTTAAATCACCCCGGAGCCCCGCATATGTCCTTTAAGGGGCTTTTAACCCCTGCTGAAACCGGGACCCCGGAATTGACTGCCTTATTGGCCAAACCCGCCGGGCATTTGGATTTGGAAATTACTGTCAGCAACTATGGCATGGGTAAATTATCGATTTTAATGGCGGGGTGAACTTTCAGGACCAATGCGGGCAGGAAGCTGTTTCCCATCCCGCAGCAATTGTTCAAATTCGTCCGGGGGAACCGGGCGGGAGAAGTAAAATCCTTGAATTTCCTCGCCCCGGAGCCCGGATAAAAATTCCAACTGTTCGGCGGTTTCCACACCCTCGGCAATGACGCGCAAATGGAGCGCTTTGGCCAAGGAACGGATCGCGGAGACCAAGGTGGCATTGTCGGAGTTGTTCGGGCAATCACGCACGAAGGATTGATCGATTTTCAGCGTATCAATGGGAAAACGGTTTAAGTAAGTCAGCGAGGAATAACCGGTTCCAAAATCATCCACGGCGATTTGGATGCCTTTCTTTTTCAGCCAGCGCAGGATTAAAATGGTCATGTTGATGTCTTTCATTAAAATACTTTCCGTGATTTCCAATTCCAGAAAGCGGGGTTCCAAATCGGTTTCCATTAAAATGTGCAGAATGCTTTCGACTAATTCGGGTTGCAGGAATTGGCGGGCGGATAAATTAACCGCCAGGCGCAGCGGAGGATAACCGGCTTTTTGCCAAGTCCGGCACTGGTCGCAGGCCATGGTGAGGATCCATAGGCCCAAAGGGACGATCAGGCCGGTTTCTTCGGCCAGAGGGATGAAATGCACCGGCGCCAGCAGGCCGTGTTGGGGATGCTGCCAGCGGACCAAGGCTTCCATGCCCACGATTTTTCCGCTGTCCAAGCTGACCTGGGGCTGATAAAAAACACGCATTTCCTGCCGTTCCAAGGCAGTGCGCAAATCGTTTTCCAATGAAAGCCGTTCAAAAGATTCGGGAAAATTTTTAAGTTTGAAAAATTTGTAATTATTCCGGCCGGCGTCCTTGGCATCGTATAAAGCGGCGTCGGCGCTTTGCAGCAGGGCTTGGACCGTACTGCCGTCTTCCGGGGCCAAGCTTATTCCCAAACTGGCGGTGAGGTGCACCCGGTTCCCATCCTGTTGGAAGGGTTCTTGGAAAAGGGTGAGGATTTGTTGGGCGGTTTTAACCACGGTTTGAAAATGTTCAATGCCGGGTAAAAGAATCAGGAATTCATCTCCGCCCCGGCGTGAAACCAGCATGTTTTTCGGCAAGGCCGACACCAGGCGCTCGGCCAGGGCGCATAGGAGTCCGTCGCCGGGGGAATGGCCCAAGGTTTCGGTGATGATTTTAAAACGATCAATATCCAGCAGAATGACGGCCAATTGAGGGCTTTGCGCCGAACGGGCGGCCAGGGCGCGCTCCAGTTGGGCTTGAAAATATACTTGGTTGGGCAAGTCGGTCAAGGAATCGTGATTGGCCATATATTCAAAAATCGTTACGGTGCGTTGCCGTTCGCTCAAATCTTCCAGCAAGCCCAAATAATGAGTGATTTCGCCTTGTTGGTTTTTTAAAGGGCTGATGAGGGCAAATTCCCAATATAAATCGCTGTTTTTTTTCCGGTTGTGAAATTCGCCCCGCCAGGCTTGGCCGGCCGCCAAAGTGGTGCGCATATCCTGGTAGGTTTTCAGAGGGGTCAGCCCGGATTTAAGGATGGACGCTTTTTGGCCCACGAGTTCTTCCGGCTTGTATCCCGTCAAACGGGAATACCGTTCGTTGACATAAACGATGGTCATGTCCTGCTGGGTAATGACCATGGAGACCGGGCTTTGCTCAGCCGCTTGAGCAAAGAAAAACAATTGTTCCCCGGGGGGGACGCCTGGGAGAAAATAGGGCAATGAACCGGGCATTATGAATTCTCCTGGAAACTCGTTAGCGATACCATCCATCATATACCATTCGGAAAAGAGGAAACAAGCGTTTTGTGCTGCAATTTTTTTTAAAACAATTGGACAGAAAGTGAAAAGTATAGATAATAGTATCACTTTAAGCGCGGATTCCATACCCTTCATCATGCCCTGTTTGATGCGCTTTACCCAGGAGGAACGCTTAGCATGGAAAGCGATATTTTGAAAGAAGCCGAAGAACCCCCAGAACCTAGTCCTTCCGAAAAGCTGGCTTTACCCTCGGACAGTTTGTTCAAAGAAGATCACATCATCCGGAAATTATGGCCGGGCGTCACATTGGAACAATGGAACAATTGGCGCTGGCAAATGTCCCACAGCCTGAAATCCCTGGATGCCTTGGCTGGATTGCTGAATCTCAAACCGTATCAACTTTCCAAATATCAACGTTTGATCGACACGTATCGTTTTGCCATCACCCCGTATTATCTCTCGCTGATTGATTGGTTCAATCCCGAGGATCCCATACGCAAACAATGCCTGCCAGATCTTAAAGAGCTGGATTACCTGGTGGTCGGCGACCGCGATCCGTTGGAAGAGGAAGAGGATATGCAAGCCCCCGGGTTAGTGCATCGTTATCCGGACCGGGTGCTGGCCGTAGTGACTAATACGTGCAGCATGTATTGCCGCCATTGCACGCGCAAACGGAGCTGGCACGAGGGTGAAGGCACGCGGTCAAAAATGGAATTGATGAAAATGCTGGAATACATCCGCGGGACAGCCGAAATTCGAGAGGTGATTATCTCGGGCGGGGATCCGCTGGTCATGAACATTGAACTCCTGGATTGGTTTTTGGGGGAATTGCAGCGTATTTCCCATGTGGAGGTGCTGCGCATCGGCACCCGCGTGCCCGTGGTTCTGCCCATGCGGATTACCGACGAGTTGGTGGGTGTGCTGGCCAAACACCGGCCATTGTGGATCAACACTCAGTTCAATCATCCGCACGAAATCACTCCGGAGGCGCAGGAAGCCTGCGACAAGCTCCTGCGTGCCGGCATTCCAATTTCCAATCAATCCGTGCTCCTGCGGGGCGTCAATGATGCGCTGGATGTCATGAAAGACCTTTGCCAAAAATTGCAGCGCATTATGGTGCGCCCCTATTATCTGTACCAATGCGACCCGGTAAAGGGCGTGGAGCATTTCCGCACCAGCGTATGGAAGGGTATCGAGATCATCGAGACCATGCGCGGGTATACCGGCGGGCTGTGCATTCCCACGTTTGTGGTGGATGCCCCAGGCGGCGGCGGTAAAATTCCGCTCCAGCCTTTTTATTTGCTCTCGGCCACGGACAAGGATGTGTTGCTGCGGAATTATGAAGGCATGATTATTAAATATTACAATCCCCAGGAAGTGGATTTTGCCAAGAATCGCCGGGCGGTTGATGCCAAACAGGAAGGCGGCACCGCCCAGGTCATTGGCAGCGGAAAAGCACTGGTGCCGGAGGCCACACCGCGGTATAAACGTCGGCGTCAAAAAAAGACCTTGCTGCGTTTGGATGGGAACGCCTGATGCGCATTGCTTTAACCTATGATTTGCGCAGTGATTATCTCAAAGCGGGTTTGCCTGAAGAAGCCGCGGCTGAGTTTGACAGCGAGTCCACGATCAATGCCCTGGCGTCTGCCTTGGAAGGCCTGGGGCATACCGTGGAGCGCGTGGGAAATGTTTTTTCCCTGGCCCCTAAGCTGAGCGCAGGACAAACCTGGGACTTGGTGTTCAATGTTTGCGAGGGTTTGTACGGACGCAGCCGCGAGGCGCAAGTTCCCGCTTTGTTGGAAGCCTACCAAATACCGTATACCTTCAGTGATCCCCTGACGTTGGCTGTCACCTTGGACAAAGCCGTGGCCAAGCAAATTATCCAAGCCGCCGGACTGCGTACGCCCAGGTTCATCACGGCGGAAACCATCGCCGAGTGCGGGACTTTGGCGCAGCGTTGGACTCAGGGATATCCGGTTTTTATAAAACCTCTGTGCGAAGGCACGGGCAAGGGGATTACCAATGCTTCGATTGTCCGCGATCCGGCTGCGCTGGTCCAAGGTGCGGCGGTTTTGCTGGAACAATACCAACAACCCGTTTTGGTGGAAACCTATTTGCCTGGCCGTGAATTTACGGTGGGGTTGGTGGGCACAGGGGAACAAGCGCGGGTGGTGGGGGTCATGGAAGTCGTGCTTTTGGACAAAGCCGAGCCGGGTGTTTATTCCTATGCCAACAAGGAATTTTGCGAGGATCGCGTCCATTACGTGCCTGTCCAAGACTCAGCGCTGTTGCAGGCTGCCGGTGAATTGGCGCTGGCCGCTTATTGCGCCTTGGGGTGCCGTGATGCCGGGCGCGTGGATCTGCGGGCGGACCTTGACGGGCAATTGCATTTCCTGGAAGTGAATCCATTGGCCGGTTTGCACCCCACCCACTCCGATCTCCCAATTTTAAGCACGCAGGCCGGATGGACGTATACCCGTCTGATTGAAGCGATTGTGACTTCGGCCTTGGAGCGGCAAGTGACCGGGCGGGGCTGGGTGGAAAAAGTCATGCGTTTCTCAACCGGGAAATGAAACATCTTGTCCTCTTGTACCGCGAACCGCGCCCGGGGCAGGCGGATGATGAAGATGTTAAAGCCCAAGCAAACTGGATTCGCACTTGCCTGCAGCCGCGCGGATGGGACGTGCGTGAATTGGCCTGGCCGGAAACCCAGTCTTGGCCGGACTTTATTCCCGCGCTGCAGGCCTGTCAACCGGAAGTTGTGTTTAACCTGGTGGAAGGCTGGCCGGGGGATGACCGCTTGCAAGCCTTGGTGCCCGGGTTGCTGGAGACCTCGGGTTGGGCCTATACGGGGTCTTCGTTGCCCGCTATTTTAACCACCACGGACAAAATTTTGGCCAAGGCCGTGATGCAAGCCGAAGGCATATTGACCCCGGCCTGGGGCATTTACCGCGGAGCGCCCTGGGTTCCGCCATTTTTCCCCTGCATCTGCAAGCCTGCGTGGACGGACGCTTCACTGGGCATTGACGATGACGCGATTTTATATTCACCGGAGGAAAGCCAAATTCGCCTGCCGCAGCGTTGGTCGGCCGCGGGCAAACAACCCTTGTTGGTGGAAGCTTACCTGGAAGGGCGCGAGTTTAATGTTTCACTCCGGGAACGTTCCGGCGGCAGCGTGGAAGTATTGCCGCCGGCTGAATTGTGCTTCGAAGACTGGCCCACGGAAAAGCCGCGCATTGTGAATTATCGCGCCAAATGGGATCCGGAAACGTTTGAATATCATCATACCCAACGGCGGTTTATCCAGGATGCAGACCTGGCGGCTGAGTTAAAACGGGTGGCTTTGGCGTGCTGGCGGGCTTTCCGCCCCGCCGGATATGCCCGGGTGGATTTTCGCCAGGATGCCCAAGGGAATTTGTACGTGTTGGAAATGAATACCAATCCCTGCCTGGCGCCGGATGCGGGTTTTATGGCTGCCGTGGAACAGGCGGGCTATTCCGCAGCCGGGGTTTTGGAAGATATTGTTCAAGCCGCCTTGCGGCGAAAGGAATTGGGATATGATGCAAACAACCGGTGAGCAACTCCAAATTGAATTGCGGTTTGAATCCAACCCATCGGATCGCGAAGCTTTACGGGAACTGCTTCTTTCCACAGGTTTTTTTTATGCGCATGAAATAGATGTGGCAATTGAATTATTGGACGACCGTTTATCCAAAGGGGAAAAAAGCGAGTATTATTTTATTTTTGCGGATGTGGGCGGGAAAATGGCGGGGTACGTTTGCTATGGCCCGATTACCGTAACTGAACACCGTTTTGATATGTATTGGATCGGCGTGCACCAAGCTTGGCGCGGCCGGGGAATAGGCGGGCAGCTGTTGAAAGCTGCCGAGGACCGCATGCGCGCCCTGAACGGCGCGTATGTGTATGTGGAAACATCCTCCCGCCCCTTGTATGAGCCTACCCGTAAGTTTTACGAAAAAAACGGGTATCCCTTGGTGGCCCGTATTCCGCATTTTTACGCTGACGATGATGACCGCATGGTGTATATGAAGGCGTTGAGGTAGAGGACAGGCATGCCTGTCCTCTACGCAGGATATCCGCTACCCTAATTCAAAATGACTTTTCCTTAGGAATGGATTATAATTCTTACACTTCGGTAAAGGAATGAATCCATGGCTTTTTTTGATAAATTTAAAAATATATTCAGCAAGAAAAAAGACGGCGAAACTCCGGAAATGCCCCCGGCAGCAGCCGAGACGCCGGTAACAGATACTGCCGAAAACGTGGTTGTAGCCGAAAGCATCCAGGAACCTGCTCAGGGAGAAGTTTCAGGAAATCCTGATGCCCCGGCGGTTTCTGCGGAAGAAGTGCGTGCACCTGAAGCAGGCAACGCAGAACTTCCGGCAGTTGAGCCTGTGGAGGAATCAATCTTCGGCCAACGCCCGGAATTTTTCCAAACCGAAGAAAATCATGATCAAGTTTTGCCTTTATATTTATCGGAACCCTCTGTTTTGGATGCGGAATTGGCTTCGGCAGAGCAAGAGGCTCAGACTATGCCATGGACCATGTTGGTAGTAAGCCTTGTGATTGGTTTGGGCATTGGTTCCGGTGTTATTTTGGGTTGGTATGAAATGGGGCCGGGCAAGCAGAAAATCGTCAAGGTGCAGGTTGAAGCTGAAAAGGAAATCAAACGCTTGAAAATGGATTTGGAAAGCGAAAAAATTGCGCAAATGAATGTGCGCACGGGTCAAAAGCGTTTGTTTGAATTACTGAATGATTTTCACCGGGATTGGAACCGGATTCCCAACAAACCGGACTATTTCAGGCCCACTGGGGGCAAAGGTGTTGTCATTTATTGGACCGATGGTTTGGTGTGGCGGCAATATTTTATTTATCAAGCCAAGGGCAACGGGGCCATGCGGCGTTTGCATGCTGTTCCGGAAAATAAAAATTTCGTTTATCTTAAGAATACGCCCAAGGGGATGTATCGTTTTTCCATCAGCGCCCTGGACAAAGAAGGCAAAGAAACCGCCAAGAGCGAAGAATTGATTTTGAAGTTCTAAGCTAAGGCACCGGGTGTTTAAGCGCGGTATTTGGAATTTTTAAGAAACGAGCGTGAAGCATGCGGAGAATTTGGCTGAAAAGTTTGGGCTATTTCGCCGGTCTGGTGGTTTTGGTTATGGCCGGGGTTATGGTTTTCAAACCCAACGTGAATCCCGATCAGGCCGTGGTTCTGCGGGTGGTGGATGGGGACACCTTGAAAGTCAATTATCAAGGCCGGCCGGAACGCATCCGCCTGCTGGGCATTGATACCCCCGAGAGCGCCGTCAATCCGAAAGCCCGGCGCGATTCCCGCCGCACCAAAAAAGATTTAAAAAATATCATTTTGTTGGGGCAACAAGCCAAAAAATATGTTCAAGACCGGGTGAAACCGGGGATGGTTCTGCACTTGGAATTTGATGTCCGGAAAAATGATCAGTACGGGCGTATGCTGGCGTATGTGTACCTTCCCGACGGGCGTATGCTGAACGAGGAAATCCTGCGGGACGGCTATGCTTTGGTTTTGACCATCCCCCCCAATGTGAAATATCAGCAACGTTTTTTAGAGGCTTTTCAACAAGCGCGTAACGAACGTGCCGGATTATGGAGCGGACTTTAAAGCAACGTCCAAGAGGGAGGAAACGGATTATGGAAGAAGTCAAAGCGCTTTTACGCCAGGTGATACGGAATCAAAATGAATTTGCCGGGTTGCGCGATGTGGAACTGGCCAACAAATGGCTCAATGGCACAATCGTATTAAAACCCGCCAATCCGGATCTTAAACCCGTGGAAATTTCCCTGGAGTTATTCTTTAAAAAAGTGATCTCAGTGCGTGAAAAGTTGCGCGTGCTGGAGCAAAAAATCAACAATCATCCAAAATTGGATGATACGGAAAAAGTGGAACTGCAGCAATACGTCACCCGCTGCTATGGTTCGCTCACCACGTTCAATATTTTATTCCGCAAGGAAGATGATAAGTTTCACGGGTCTACCCCTGCTTAATCGCGGCAGCCATGGCTTTGCCCAGGTTTTCGCAGTTGGCCAAATCATCCGGCGTGGGCTGCCATTTGGCCTTCACACCCGGCACCGCGACCGGGATTTTACATGCAGCCAGATGTTCTTCCAGCAATTTCACGCACTCCCCGCTCCAGCCGTAGGAACCAAACGCGGCGCCGATTTTATTTTTAAACTTTAACCCCTTTAAATCTTCCAGCACCGGCATCAGGGTGGGCAAGAGTCCGTTGTTCAGCGCCGGCGAACCAAGGATAACGGCTTTGGCTTTGAACACTTCGGCAATGACATCGTTGCGGTCCGAACTGGCCATGTGAAAGATTTTGTGCGCAATGCCTTCGGCAGCCAATCCTTGCCCAATGGCCTCGGCCATGCGGCGGGTGGCTTCCCACATGGTATCGTATAAAATGACAGCCGTGGGTTCGGGCTTTTGTTCAGCCCAGACTTGATATTGTTTCACGATTTGCAAAGGATCCTGGCGCCAAATAATGCCGTGGCTGGGCGCGATCATGGAAACAGGAAGGTTCAGGCCGACCACTTCCTCAATTTTTTTAGTCACCAGGGGGGAGAAAGGCGTCAGTATATTGGCGTAATATTTTTGGGCTTCCTCGTAAAGCTCCGCTTGATTGACTTCGTCGTTGAACCGGGCGCAAGCCGCGTAATGCTGGCCAAACGCATCATTGGGAAACAAAATACCCTTGCCCATGAGGTAGGTGAACATGCTGTCGGGCCAGTGCAGCATGGGGGCTTCCACGAAAATGGCATCCGAGTTGCCCAGGGATATTTTATCCCCGGTTTGCACGGTTTGAAATTTCCAGGGCTGGTGATAGTGCCCGGGAATGCTTTCCGCGCCGCGTTTGGAAACCACCACCGTGGCTTGCGGCGCGGCCCGCATGATGGCCGGCAAACTGCCTGAGTGATCCACCTCGGCGTGGTTGGCAATGACGTAATCAATTTGCGCGGGATCAATCAGTTCCTTGATGTTTTCCAGCAGTTGATCCTGGAACGGAGTCCAAACCGTGTCAATGAGCGCGATTTTTTTATCCACGATTAAATAGGCATTGTATGAAGTGCCGCGGTGCGTGGAGAGTTCGAAACCGTGGAAATGTTTGATGCCCCAGTCCGCCACCCCGACCCAATAAACGCCTTCCGCAAGCTTGGTATGCATGGCAATCACCTCCGTATTTAAGAACCCAAAAGAATTCTATGCTTTGAAATCTTAATCGTCAATGCGGAATGTCAACATCCCGGGGCGTGAATCAGGCGGAAGGGGAGTTTTTTCCGGCTTGGCGGCCAGGTTTGTCCGCCAGGAGGCAACAAGGACGGCGGGCAATGATCAGCGTCAGTTCACTGGAATCCAGTGCGTTTTTAATCAGCTTGGCCATTAGTTCGGTTTCTTTGTGCGGGTCAACTACGTGCACATTTTGGATGCCCAGGCTATGGGCCAGGTTTTCAAAGGAAAGTTTATGCGCAGGGGAACCGCCCAAGTTCCGGCCCGTGCCCGGATGTTCCTGTAAACCGGTCATGGCCGAGGTGCCGTTGTCGAGCAGCAAAACCACATGCCCGGTTTTAGGCGGATTGTACACCATGTCCGCCAACCCGGTGAGGCCGCTGTGGACAAAGGCGGAGTCGCCGATGACGCTGACGACTTTGCGGGCCTGTTCTGGGGGCAGAACGTGGCGCAGTCCCAGGCCCACGCCAATGGAAGCCCCCATGCAAACGCAGGTGTCCATGGCTTCAAAAGGCGGCAAAACGCCCAAGGCAGAACATCCGATGTCACCGGCCACTATGCAGCCGAGCTGCCGCAAAATTTCAAAAGACTTGCAATGCGGACAGTCTGCACACAACTGCGGAGGCTTGCCGGGCAGGGGAGCAGGCTCCGGGGAGGTGTCGCCAATTAAAATCCGCTGCACGCGTTCGGCGTTTAATTCATTAAACCTGAACATATCCGGCTTGCCTTCGACGGAAATACCAGCGGCGCTTAATGCCGTAAATAAAAACGGATCGCCCTCTTCGATGACAATCGTCCTTTGATGCGCGGCAACAAACTGGGCGATTTTTTTCAGGGGCAGGGGATGCGTGAGCCCCAAGGATAAAATCGCGGCCTGGGGGGCGGCTGCGCGCGCGTGCAGGACCGAGATGCCGGAGGCAATGATTCCCAACTCCGGGCTGCCCTCGATGATTTGGTTCAAACTGGAATTTTCGTTCCATTGGGCGATCTCAGCCAACTTTTGGCGCAAGCGGCGATGCGCCAACCGGGCATAAGCGGGGATCATTACTTTGCTTAGGGGATCGCGTTCAAAATACGGTTTGGGTTTGGTCAAGGGCTGCGGCAGGCGCGTTACCGGGGTTTTGGCCTGGCAGACGCGCGCGGTCATGCGAAACAGCACCGGGATATGCCAGCGTTCGGAAATTTCCACGGCCCGAAAGAAAAAAGCATAGGCTTCCTGGGAATCGGCGGGCTCCAGCATGGGCAGGCCCGCGGCTTCCGCATAATGCCGGTTGTCTTGCTCGTTTTGGCTGGACGCCATGCCCGGATCATCGGCTGAAACAATAATCAAGGCACCCGCTACTCCGGTGTATGCAGCCGTGAACAGCGGATCGGCCGCGACATTCAGCCCCACATGTTTCATGGCGGCCAAAGCCCGGGCCGAGGCAAAAGCCGCACCCAGAGCAACCTCCAAAGCCACTTTTTCATTTGGAGCCCATTGCGCTTTACCGCCCAGGCGGTCAAAGCTTTCCAGAATTTCCGTGGAGGGGGTTCCGGGATAGCCCACGCCCAAGGCGACTCCGGCATCCAGTGCCGCCATGGCCAATGCTTCATTGCCGCTTAACAAAGTTTCATTCACGTTGTTTGGTTTCCTATAGGCATAATATGCAGCGAGTCTATACCAAGTACTCTGAAAAGACAAGGTGCATACGCCCGGATAACGCTTTAACATTCTTTTAATATATTTTTATGCCTGGCCGGAGTAGAATATTTATAGACATTATTTTGGCACGGAATGGATATAAGCAACAGCCATGAAGCCCAAAGTGATTCCTCCAAAAGCCCGCACGCCGAATTATTCCCTATCTAAAACCACGGCCCACCCGCGCCGGGGATTCCCGCTGCGGGTGGCGGCCATTGATATGGGCTCCAATGCCATTCGTTTTGTGGCAGCGGAATTCATCAGTTCCTCGCAATATATTGTTTTGGAATCAGAACGCGCGCCGGTTCGTTTGGGGGCCGGGACCTTCAGCGCGGGGCGGTTGACGCCGCCGGGCATGGAAAAAGCTTTTCAGGCCCTGGCGCGTTTTAAAGAACGCATGCGGATTTTAAAAATCGAACATTACCGCGCTGTTGCCACCAGCGCGGTTCGGGAAAGTTCAAACGGCAGGGAATTTGCCGGCCGCGCGCGCGCTGAGTTGAACTTGGATTTGGAAATCATCGGCGGGTCCGAAGAGACCCAGTTGGTGTACCGGGCCGTTAAACCGCAGCTGCGTATGGGAAAAAAGCCCTGGCTTTTGGCTAATTTGGGCGGAGGCAGCCTGGAAGTGGCGCTTGTGAACCAAAGCGGCGTATTGATGAGTGAAACGCATACCATCGGCGCGGTCCGGCTTTGGGAGGAATTTAAAGCTTCGGCTCAAAATGCGAAACAATTCCTGCGCCTGTTGGAGGAGTACGTCTCCACCTTGCGCCTGTCGTTGGGGGATGCGCAGCGCCCGTGGGCCGGATTTTTAGCCACTGGGGGGAACATAGAGGAATTGGCCAAAATGGCGGGCGCGCCCGAGGATAGCCGCGGCAGCCGTGTATTGTCCTTGAATGACTTGCAGCAATTGCTGGCCGCCTTGCCCCGGATGTCGCTTAAACAGCGCATGACCCGCTGGGGGATCTACCCGGACCGGGCCGACGTGGTGCTGCCGGCTGCGGTGGTATATTCGCATTTATGCCTTTTGAGCGGGCAGACTCAGATGATAGTGCCCTATGCCGGAACCAAGGAAGGCCTATTATTCGACTTAGTTGACCGTTTGACGCTAAGTTCGGCTTACCGCCTAAGGCAGGAAGAACAGCTGATGAACTTGGCCGTAAGTTTGGGGCGGAGGTATCAATTTGATGAAGCGCACGGCCGCCAGGTATGCCGCTTGGCGCTGGCCTTATTTGAGCAATTGCAGGCGCTGCACGGCCTGGGCCCCGAGGATCAGCGCGTTTTACTGGTCGCCGCGCTGCTGCACGACATCGGCGCTTATATCAGTTATAAAAAACATCACAAGCACTCGCTGTATTTAATCGCGCAATCGGAACTGCCCGGGTTTGGACCGGACGATATGCTGATGGCGGCCAATGTGGCCCGCTATCACCGGAAAAATGTCCCGCAGCCTGAGCATGAAAATTTTTCGCGTTTGACCAAAATTCAGCGCCTGCGCGTGACCAAGCTCGCTTCCTTGCTGCGGATCGCCGATGCCCTGGACCGGGATCATGCCCAAACCATCCGCAAGTTGTCGGTCCGCGTGCGCAAGCCTTACCTTGATATTAAGCTGGGGGGCAAAGGGTTCAGGGAATTGGAGCACTGGGCTTTGCAAAATAAAGCTCAATTGTTTACGCAAGTGTTTGGCTTGCGGGTTAGAATTGTAAATTAGTAAGGGGGCCGGGGGGAGTTAGGCCGCGAATTTTCTAATCTTGGGAAAAGGGGTAGCGCCATGCACGAGAGTCCGATCACCGGGAAGCTCATTGCCGTCGAAGGGTTGGATGGTTCCGGGAAATCAACCCAGGTTTATTTGCTGCATCAATGGCTGATCAGTTTGGGATGCCGGGTGTATTTTACGGAGTGGAATTCCAGCATTTTGGTCAAAGACGCGACCAAGAAAGGGAAACGGCGTCAGCTTTTAACCCCAACGACCTTCTCTTTGATTCATGCCACGGATTTCGCGGACCGTTATGACCGGCAGATTCTGCCCATGCTCAAGGGCGGATACATCGTACTCTGCGACCGGTTTATGTTTACCTCATTTGCGCGTGATGCGGTCCGGGGCTGCGATAAAACCTGGCTGCGCAAGCTGTATGGTTTCGCCCGCGTGCCCGATATTACGTTTTATTTTAAATTACCCTTGGAAATAGCCCTGAACCGGATTTTGGAAGGCCGGCCGGAATTGAAATATTTCGAGGCGGGCATGGATTTGGGCCTTTCTCCGGATGTTCAGGAGAGTTTTAGGATTTTTCAAGGCCGGGTGCAGGATCAATATGAGAGCATGATTCCGGAATATAACTTTACTCCGGTGGACGCGACGTTGAATGTGCATGAACAGCAGCAAAAGGTGCGCGAAATTATTGCCGGAACCATTGATCTGGCCCAATACCATCAACGGAGGTGGGTTAACCATGACTAACAAATTTTTTAAAATGGCCCCGCCGCAAGTGGAACCTTCTAAATTATCGGGAATTCTTATTGTGATCGAGGGTATGGATTCTTCCGGGCGTTCAACGCATATTGAGCGCCTGACTTCGTGGCTGGAGCAAAAAGGGTATGCGGTTCTGCAAGTGGGACTCAAGCGCTCGGAATTGGTGGGCCCCGCTTTGGAACAAGCCAAGCAGGGGAACGTACTGAGCCCTAGGACCATGTCGCTTTTTTATGCCACGGATTTTTACGACCAACTTGAGAATTCCATTGTCCCCGCCTTGCGCGCCGGGTCGGTGGTACTGGCCGACCGGTATGTTTTCACGCTCATGGCGCGGGATATTGTCCGCGGCGCAGATTTTGAATGGCTGGAATCGCTGTATTCCATGGCATTGATTCCCAGCGCGGTGTTTTTTCTGGATACGTCGTGGCGGACGCTGGTGGACCGCACGCTGAAAGCCCACGCCAGTTTGGATTATTGGGAGTCGGGCATGGATTTGGGGCTTTCCCGCGATTGGTTTGAAAGCTATTTGAAATATCAAAAACGCATGTCAGCTGAATTTAAGATTTTAGGGAAAAAATATAATTTTGTGACCGTGAACGGCAACCGTTCCATTCCTGCAGTGGATAAAGATTTGCGCAAACACATCGAACAGGTTTTGGAAACCGAGTATCCCGCCGCTTCCAAGGCGTAGATGGACGGGAGGATGAGTCATGGCGAAACAATTGGTGGGAAAAACCAGGCAGTTAAAGCGGCTGATGAAGCCCGGCAATCCGGAAGTCGAACTCGTGGAAAGCGACCGTGCGGCCGGGAAAGTCAAACCGGGAAAAAAACGGCAAGCGGCGCTGGAATTGGCGGCGGAATTAAAGGTGCTGCGGTCGGCGTTGAAAGAGATCGTGGAACATTTCAACTTGCGCGTGGACAGTCATTTGGTGGAAATGATCCGGATTTTGGAAAAGGATCAGATTCTGGACGAGCCTTTGGTTTTGCCTTCGGCCAAGGTAGCCGCGCAACTGGCGAAAAAAATCCGCGGGCTAAAATTAAAACCCAATAAAGGCAAACTGAAGGATATTTTTCAAATCAGCAAATTGGTGAATAAGCTTGCGGATAAAATGCCCATCCAGCCGTGAAGCTTGCCGGATTTCCACGCGGGTTTTGAAATTTGAAATCAGTTAGCGCTTGTCATTCATTGCCGCCCGGATTAAAATTGCCTCCATGCGCCCATAGCTCAATTGGATAGAGCGTCTGACTTCGGATCAGAAGGCTAGGGGTTCAACTCCCTTTGGGCGCACCAGTTTTCCGCTTAAGCGGAAAACAGAGCCCTGAGCCGACGCTGGTTCAGGGCGGTCAACTTGCTCAATTTGCTCCCTTGCTCAGATTATATCTTTTTTTTCATGTGTTATTCATCACAGCCGAAACTAAACTAAAAGCCCCTGAAAGGGGCATGCGGAAACGGAGCGCCTCCATGAATCACGATCATTTTATCGTCCCTGTGGGCAAAAAAATCGAGCTGCGCCAATATTCGCCGGATTTCACGGACGGGTATCATGACAAGGAAGGGGCGCAAGAGAAACTGCTCAACGACATCCGGAAAATGGCCGAATTGCAGGAAGTGCTTTACGCGCAGAATCAATATGCGGTGCTGGTGATTTTTCAAGCCGTGGATGCGGCCGGCAAGGACAGTGTGATCAAACATGTCATGTCCGGCATCAATCCGCAGGGTTGCCAAGTGGTCAGTTTTAAGGCGCCTTCGCAAGCGGAATTGGACCACGATTACCTTTGGCGCTGCACCAAGGCTTTGCCCGAACGCGGGCGGATCGGCATTTTTAACCGTTCGTATTATGAAGAGGTTTTGGCCGTGCGCGTGCACCCGGAAATTTTGGATCATCAAAAACTCCCGCATCTTTTGAAGACGAAACAAATTTGGCAGGAACGTTTTGAGGGTATCAATGCCTATGAACGTTATTTGACGCGCAATGGCATTGTGGTGCTGAAGTTTTTCCTCAATCTTTCCAAATCCGAACAAAAGAAACGCTTTTTGGAACGCATCAATACACCGGAAAAAAATTGGAAGTTCCTGCCCGAGGATTTAAAAGATCGCGGCTATTGGCGTGAATATCAAAAAGCTTATGAGGATGTGTTCCGGCATACCAGCACCAAACATGCTCCCTGGTATATCATTCCCGCGGATAAAAAGTGGTTCACGTGCATGGCCGTGGCGGATATCATTGTGCGCACCCTTAAACAATTAAATCTGCATCATCCCCGCGTGGAAGATAAACATGTGCAGGCCCTCAAATACGCCAAACGCCAATTGGAGTCGGAACCGTAACCTGCGTCAAGACACCTTGGGTTTTTGCGCCGAACGGGTGGCCACCAGATCCACTCCGAAATTCCCGAAGTTTGCCTGAATGACCTCGCCCAAATTTACCGGGCATTGTACCTTGATCCGGCGGATTTGCTCCATGGCTTCCAGAAGTTTGGCTTTGGGAATTGGTTGCGATGTTTTTACTGGAATCATTTTTAAAGTCAGACCTTCGGCCAGAACCGAGGTGGTTAAAATACGCAGGGGATTCTCAAACTCTTGTTTAGCGTACAGTTCACCTTTAGGACATTTATGCCCGCTTACCCGCAGCACATGAGAACCGTCGGGTTCGAGGGTGAGCCGGCAGCCTTTGGGGCATTCAATGCAGGTCATAAGTTTATTCATGAGGCGCTCCGGATGAATTCCGCGGCCTGTTGACCTGCCAGCAGGCTGTCCTTGGTCACGCCATCCGCCAAATCATAGATTTTAAACGCATTCCCGCAAGTGAATAGTCCGGGAATGGAAGTGTGGTTGAGCGATTCTGTTTTGGGTGTATTGGTGGCCGGATCAATTTCAGCGCCGGCCATTTCAATTAATTCATTTTCCGGAATTAATCCCACGGAAACCAGCAGGGTATCGCAGGCCATTTCGAAGCGCGAGCCGGGAATTTCCAGTAATTCATCATTTACTTCCGCGGCTTCGATTTTTTCCACCCGGTTTCTCCCGTGAATTTTAACGATCCTGTGGCGCAGGTACAAAGGGATGTTGAAATCCTCCAGGCACTGGGTAACGTTGCGCACCAAACCACGGCTCTCTTTTTGAATTTCGATCACGGCCTTGACCCGGGCGCCTTCCAAAGTCAGGCGGCGGGCCATGATCAGCCCGATGTCGCCGGAACCAACAATCACGATTTCCCGCCCCGGCAGCCAGCCTTCAAGGTTGATCATTTTTTGCGCCAACCCGGCGGGAAAAATTCCGGCCGGACGCGTGCCGGGAATATGAATCATTTCACGCGTGCGCTCCCGGCAGCCCGTGGCCATGATGACGGCGCGGGCTGAGAGGGTTTCGAGTTTTCCGGGCGTTAGATAGGTCAGCGTTTTTTTAGAGTCAAGTTTGACTGCAAAGGAACGCAGGCTGATTTCGATTTCGGGTATGGCCAGCACGCGCTGGATAAAACGCTCGGCGTATTCAGGGCCGGTTAAGGTTTCCTTGAAATAATGCAGCCCAAATCCGGGATGAATGCATTGGTTTAATATTCCGCCCAAGCATTGATCACGTTCCAAAAGCAGAATATCCCTGATCCCGTGCTCATGCGCCGCCAAAGCGGCCGCCAATCCGGCCGGACCGCCGCCGACGATCACCAACTCGCGGCTACGCATGATCGCGGCTCCCTAAAATTAATTCCGAACCCGGGCCGCGCTTGGAAACGGCCATGACGGGCAAATGCAGCTCGTCCATTAAAATTTTCATGATCCGCGTAGTGCAAAAACCTCCGTGGCAGCGTCCGGCTTGGGCGCGGGTGCGGAATTTCACGCCGTCCAAAGTTTTGGCCCCCCGGCGGATGGCGTCGCGAATTTCCTTAGATGAAACCATTTCGCAGCGGCAAACAATATCACCGTACGCCGGGTCTTTTTGAATCAGTTTTTCAGTTTGCGAAAAAGGAATGGCGAACAGATGCACGCTGGCAGGCCTTCGGCCATGGAAAAACCATTTGCGGTGCAAGGTCAGTCCGGCCTTTTTCAACAAACCGGCCACCATGCAGGCAATGGCCGGCGCCGCGGTTAACCCCGGGGATTGAATGCCGACCACATTGATGAAACCCGGAGCGCGCCCTTCATGGCGGATAATGAAATCATCACCGGCGGCCGGGCGTAAACCCGCGAAATAGGCAATGATGTCACGTTCATGCAAACAGGGAACCAGTTGTTGAACGTTTTGCAGAACTTTCCGCAGGCCTTCATCCGTGGTGGCTAAATCGGTTTTATCCGTGGTTGAACGCGCCGTGGGACCGATCATGGGATTGCCGTCCGAGGTTTTAATAATCAAAATGCCCTTGGACTCCGGAGTGGGCAAAGGGAAAATCAAGTGGTGCGTCGTGAACTCGCGTTTTTTATCCAGCAAGTATTCTTCGCCCAGCCGGGGCGTGATGGTGAAATCATCCACCCCAATCAGGCGCGATATTTCGTCTGCAAACAAACCGGCGGCGTTGATCACGAACCGGGTGTGAAAGTTTCTTTGCGGGGTTTGCAGCACGAAACCGGTTTCAACACGGGTTATGCCCATCACCGGGTGTCCGGTGAAAAATTCAACGCCATTGCGGGCGGCATTTTCCGCCAGATCATAGACCAAACGGTAGGGACTGATGATTCCGGCCGTGGGTGCAAAAAGCGCGGCGGGAATGTCCGGGCTTAAATTGGGCTCATGTTCCGCCAACCAGGCGCGGTCTACAATACGCAAGCCGGGAACGCCCAGTTTTTCGGCGTCCGCCTTGATGGCTTGAAGTTGCGGCAGGTCCTGCAAATCGGAAATGACGATTAATTCGCCGACTTCAACAAAGTGGACGCCCAGTTCGCGGGCCAAGCTGCGGATCAGCCGGTTGCCTTGGACGCACAGGCGGCCTTTGAGGGAGTCCGGCGGGTTTTGGGTGCCGGGGTGAATGATGCCGCTGTTGGATTTCGAAACGCCGAACGCCAATTCGGCTTCTTTTTCCAACAAGGCGATGGACACACGATAGCGGGAAAGTTCGCGGGCAATGGCCGCTCCGGTTACGCCGCCGCCGATGATGCAAACGTCATAGGTTTTCATGAAGGTCTTTCATCAGAGTAGTTTAATGAAATTCCCCTCCCCAGGAGATTGTGTCATAACGCGTCAAATAGAGATTGCTTCGTCGCTTACGCTTCTCGCAATGACAGAAAATCCTTTAAATGCTGTCATTGCGAGCGACCGTAGGGAGCGCGGCAATCTCGTTTTTCGCGTTACGACACAGTCTCCAAGGGGAGAGGAATCACTATGCGAACTCCTAACAATTAAATTAACACTAGAGTAGTGTTTTTTGTACGGCTTTTTTCCAGCCGGCATAATACTGGTCGGCTTGGGATCGTTTTAGCTTGGGGGTGAAAATTTTATCGGCTTTCCAATAACGTTGGATTGTCTGCGTATTTTTCCAGACCCCGACGGCCAAGCCCGCCAAATAGGCCGCGCCCAAGGCCGTTAATTCAGTGGTTTGCGGGCGGACCACCGGCAGCCCCAGGATGTCGGCTTGGAATTGGCAGAGAAAACGGTTGGTTGCCGCGCCTCCGTCCACTTTCAGGGATTTGATGTTTAAGCCCGTATCTTTTTGCATGGCCGAGAGAATATCGCGCGTGGCATAAGCCATGGCTTCCAAAGCGGCCCGCACGATATGCGCGCGTTTCGTGCCGCGCGTTAATCCGGTCAAGGTACCGCGCGCTGCGGAATCCCAATAAGGCGCGCCCAAACCTACCAAGGCGGGGACGAAATACACCCCGGCATTATCCGGGACACTCAAAGCAAGGGCTTCGGACTCCGGGGCCTTGGAAAGCAGTTTGAGTTCGTCCCGCAGCCATTGAATGGCCGCTCCGGCAATAAACACCGAACCTTCCAACACATAGACCGGTTCGCCCTTGGGACCGCAGCCCAAGGTTGTAATTAATCCGTTTTTGGAAACCGGGCGTTTGGCACCTGCATTGAGGAGCATGAAACATCCCGTGCCGTAGGTGTTCTTCATGGTTCCGGGAGCAAAACAAGCTTGGCCAAATAGCGCCGCTTGCTGATCCCCGGCCATGCCGGCAATGGGAATCCCCGCAGGTAATTTGCCGCTGCGAACCGTATGACCGAATAAGCCGGAAGACGGCTGCACCTTGGGCAATACCGCAGGCGGAATTTGAAACAAAGTTAAAAGGTCCTGGTCCCATTGCCGTTTTTGAATGTCGAACAGCATGGTGCGTGAGGCGTTGGTAAAATCCGTGGCATGGGCGCGGCCGTTGGTTAACTTCCAGAGAATCCAGGTATCCGGGGTGCCAAAACGCAGCCGTCCTTGTTGGGCCAGGCGGCGGGCGGCAGGAACGTGGCGCAGAATCCATTGCAATTTGGTGGCGGAAAAATAGGCGTCGATCGGCAAGCCGCATTTTTTTTGAATTTTTTCCACCCAACCGGGTTTTTGTTTCAAGGCTTGGCATTGTTCGGCAGTCCGGCGGCATTGCCACACAATGGCGCGGCTGACGGCCTTGCCGGTTTGCGCGTCCCACGCAAACGTGGTTTCGCGTTGATTGGTTATCCCGATGCAGGCAATGGATCCCGGCGGCACACGAGTCAGCACGGTTTGGATCGAGCGGTACACGCTTTGCCAAATTTCTTCCGGATCATGTTCAACCCAGCCGGGCTTGGGAAAATATTGCGGAAATTCCCGATAAGCAGTGGCCATGGTTTTTCCTTGGGGATTATAGACAATAGCCCGGCTGCCTGTGGTTCCCTGGTCAATGGCCAGAATGTACTTCATCCGATTTTTCCCTTTAACCACTTAAAAATATCCGCAAACACATGTTCTCGATCCTTGTCGATTGAAAGCGCATGACGCATTTCGGGATAGGCAATTAATTGTTTATCGTTTAGCCTTAATTGGTTAAAGATTTTTTCGCCGCCCTTGGGATTGACCAGGAGATCCTGGCCTGCCATCAAAAAGAGTGTTGGCAGATTGATTTTTGCCAAGTGCTTGTAACTGGCCAATTGCTCCAGCAGGGTTAGAAATAAAAGCCGCGCGCTGGCCGTGCGCAGTTCGAGCGGGTTGGCCTGCATGACAGCCTGATAGGCCTCATCGCGCGTGCACATGGCGGCGGTAAAGGGCACATTCAGGGAAGTCTGCGGGCGGAACAACAGCGCCGGCAATAGGATCAGATAATCGGTCAGTTTGAAGGCCATGGCATTTTGAAAAGCCGGGGAGATTAAAATGATCCCATTTTTTAAATCAGGAAAAAGCTGGGCCATGCGGAATACCATCAATCCGCCCAAGCTTTCCCCCAGGATGAAAAGTTTGGCCTTGGGGAATTGTCCGCGTATATGGTTGTGCAAAGCCAGGATATCGCGGTAATAACAATGGAAGGAAGCAATATGCCCGCGGGGACCTGGAGTGTCGCCGAATCCCTGCAATTCAATGGCCCAAGACGCAATGCCCTGGCGTTGAAAATATTCGGCCAGGAATTCCCAGCGCCCCGAATGCGCTCCCAAGCCATGGACTAAAAGCAAAATAGCTTTGGGTTTAGGCACTTCCCAGCAGCGATAACGAATTGAGGTTTGGGGCAGAACAGAGATAGGTGGAAATGACAAGGGAACCTCCCGCTTCATTCTGAAAAATGATGTCCGGGACTTAGTATACCATAAACTTGACGGAGGTTAGTGTGGGTTTTGGCAGGACTTGCCGCCGGGTGCCGTAATAAAAAAAATATTTAGCGGAACCCGGCGGAGGTTCAGGTTAAACAGAGTTTTCAAACGAACGCCGTGGCTTAGCGCCGTCGGATCGGTTCGGAATAACGCGCGGCGATTGAAAGGTAGCCTGGCCTATTGAATCCAGCAAAGAACCCGGCAAGCCGTGGTGTGCTGCGCCAAACGTACTGCCTGCTTGCGGGCGCGCGGGAACCGTCTTGAGATTCTGCCAAACCAAACCCATGGAGCTGTTCCAAGACGGAACGGTTTCAGCTGCGGCCCAACTTCCCAATAGGAATAAAAGCGAACTTAAAAAAGATGCAACTATCCTTGCATTGCGCATAACCAACCTCCTTTCGCATGTGTGGTCATATATAGATATATAACTATATTTATATATATCTGCTTGATAGACACCTGCTGCCGGGAATGGTTCTTAATTAAAGCCGGCTTTGGTTTTGCGCGCTCATTAAAGGGATTTGGGGAGAGTGACTAAAAATTTTACGCCCTTGTCATTTGGCGGCACTGGGGACATAACGGCAATGGTGCCTTTGTGGGCTTCTGCGGCCAATTTGCAGAAATTCAGGCCGATCCCGGTTCCTGAGAGCTGAGTGTCCTGAGCATTGACCCGGGTAAACAATTCAAATATTTTTTGCTGGTGTTCCAGGGGGATAGGGGCACCCCAGTTGGTAATTGCCAGCACGACCTGGGAAGATTGGACGTTCAATTCCAAATCAATGGAACTGCCCGCCGGGGAGTATTTAATGGCGTTGTTTAAGATGTTGTTAATCACCCGCTCGATGATTTGTTGGTCTACGAGGATACGGCATTCAGCGCACGGCGGTGTAAAATGAAAAGTTAAATTTTTGGAACCAAGGGTTTTGACCATTAAATCCAAACATTGCCGGATTAAGGTTATCAAATCAATCCGCTCGGGTTTTAATTGAAATTCCTTAGTCTGCATGCGGCTGATGAAGAGGATGCCTTCCACCATGTCCAGCAATTTGCGGCCATTGCCCAGCGCACCGATCAATAAATCCTGAAATTCCGGTTTGAGGCCGAAAGGATTTTTTTCAAACAGCCGCAACGTCCCCAAGATGGCGGTTAAAGGATTTTTCATATCATGTACGATCATATGCATCAGGGATTCTTTCATTTTGTTTAATTCCGAAAGTTTTTCATTGGCCGATTCCAATTCGCGGGTGCGCAGCTTGACTTTCATTTCCAATTCCTGGTTCAGGGTGATCAGTTCCAGATTTGTGAGCAGGTTTTGATCCACGACTTGATCGGTTTCTTTTTTATACACGGCGATTTCGGATTTGAGCTGCCGGATCCGGGTGGCATAAGCCGTCAGGGCTTTTTCCAGCATCATGCCCGAATCAATGTCCTCCAGACAGATGGCGGAATTGTTTTCGCGGGCCACTTCGGCATGCGCGGTGGAAACATACTCCGGGTCGTTAGGCAAACACTCGTTGACTTCCTGCAACATTTCCGGATCCATACGCCTGCATCTCCCAGCTTTTTAAAGTCAGGAACCCCTACCCATGTTCAAGGGTAGTATCGGAATTTAAGGCCGCAAGATAGAGGGGGATTAAAAATAAACGCCCGGGCAACGCATTTCGCGCCCCCGGCGTTTGTGGCCGCTCTTGTCGGCGCCGATTTTTATAACCATTAGGGCTAATTAGGTGTTGCTTTTCAAAAAAAATGAGGTTCAAACTAGGGCATTATCTTTCCATCGACCAAAGTCCGGGGGTAAAAGCAAACGATGAAATCGGATGCTTTCCGTAGGAAAAAGGTCTCAAGGTTTATTACCGCCGGTTGTAAACAGGTATCGTTTTAAAATCAGTTGAAAAACATTAACATCATAATATAACCGGATTAATCAGGGTAAAGGGGTGCAGCATGGCCGGAGAATCATCGGTAGCTGAAGACATTCTCATTGTTGAAGACAATATGGATTTGGCCGAGATCATACACCAAATGTTGGTTAAGCAGGGCAAACCCAGTTGCTGTGTACAGACAGGGGGGGATGCCAGGGGCTGGTTGGCCGAACATAACCCTCCGTTGATGGTCCTGGATTATTCTTTGCCGGATATGACGGCCGCCAAACTGGCGGAGGATTTATCCGGCCGGGTGCCCTTTATCGTGACCACGGGCGTAGGGAGTGAGCACATTGCGGTGGAGATGATGAAACTCGGCGCCCGGGATTATTTGGTCAAGGATGCGGCCTTTGCGGATTCCCTGCCGACGGTTATCGACCGGGTGCTGCGTGAATTGGCCATGGAACAAAAATTAAAGGCCGCGGAAGCGGATTTGCATGTGACGCAATTTGCCATGGATCATGCGGGCCAAGCGATTATGTGGATTGCACCCGAGGGCACCATACAATACGCCAACTTGGCAGCCGGGATGTTGCTGGGGCGCGGCGCGGAAATTTTAACAGGGAAAAAAATCGGGGAATTTCACCGGGAATACACACCTGAATGTTGGGAAAAAATTTGGCTGGATTTAAAACGCCAAGGAATTTTGAAAGTGGAACAGGTGATTCGAGATGAGGCCGGTGTGCAGCATTATCTCGACATCACTATGAATTATATATTTCTTGAGAACCGGGAGTTTTCAATTTATTACCTGCGGGATATCACGGAAGAACGCAAAATCCAGGAACAACTTATGCACGCCCAAAAAATGGAAGCGATCGGGCAGTTGGCCGGGGGCGTGGCCCATGATTTTAATAATCTTCTGATGGGTATTCTGGGGTACGCGGGTATACTCAAACAGGATTTGGAACCCGGGACGCCTGCGCAAAAAGCTGCGGTGGTGATTGGGCAGGCCGCGGAACGGGCCGCGGAATTAACCAAAAAATTGCTCAGTTTGTCCCGTTCGGATAAGACCTTGAACATACCCGTGCGGATCCACCCCTTGCTTGAAGAAACCGTACTGCTATTGGAACGCACGCTGGGGAAAAATTTGCGGCTGGTGAAGGAGTTTGGCGCAGAGGAAGATTTGGTATTGGGCGATCCGAATCAAATTCAACAGGTGATTCTCAATCTGGCGGTCAATGCCAGAGATGCGATGCCTCACGGAGGCGAAATCCGGCTTGCGACGCATGTGGAGGACTGTGACGAGGCCCGGGTGCCGTTTCAAATTGCGCCAGGAAGGTTCGTGGTGCTGACACTTTCGGATTTGGGCTGCGGGATTCCGTTGGAATTGCACCAGCGGATTTTTGAACCCATGTTTACCACCAAGCGGTCGGGCAAAGGCACGGGTATGGGACTGGCGCTGGTATACACCATTGTAAAAAATCATAAAGGATTCGTAAGGATGGAAAGCGAAGTTGGCAGGGGGTCGGCGTTTCATGTTTATCTCCCGGTGCATTCGGGGACTCAAGGCGGGAAGTGTGCGGAAACCGATATTGCATCGCCGGCTCTGCACGGATGCGGCAAGCTGCTGGTGGTGGATGACGAACCCATGGTTCGTCATGTGGCGGCGCGCATGCTGCGCGGGTTGGGATATGAAGTGCTGGAGGCGGCGGATGGCTTGGAAGCGCTGCATTGTTTCCGCCAATACGGCCACGAAATTGATGCCGTGCTGTTGGACATGGTAATGCCCGGTGTGAGCGGCTGGGAGTGTTTTCAAGCCTTGCGGCATATCCGCAACACGGTGCGGATTGTGCTGTCGTCGGGATACGGCCCGGATGATGATGTCATGAAAATGCTGCGGATGGGTGCGGCGGGATTTGTGCAAAAGCCCTACGGGGTTAATGAACTGTCACAGGTGATGGCCGGCGCGTTGGAGAAGGCTTGAAAAATGAGTGGCTTTTTCGTTCCTCCCGGCGGTAATGGCAGAGCCAGGGTGCGGCGGAGTTGTTGGTTTCCTGATCGCAAAAAATACGCATACTTACAGCAGTAGCATGAAATGGGGCTTGACAAAAATTATACGCGGTGTATAGTTATGTTGAAACTACACTTTAGTATAATTAAACATATTGTATAGGAGATTGTCATGACTCGGCCCTCGCAAAACACCGATCGGCGGTTGATTCAAGCAGCCATCGCCTTGGTTCCGGAAACGGGCTTCGCGGGATTAAAACTCCGCCAGGTGGCGCAAAAGGCCGGCGTGAACCTGGGGATGTTCAACTACCATTTCAAAAACAAAGCGGAATTCAGCCGCCGTGTTATGGAGGAGTTTTATGAACGGTTTTACTCCCGGCTGACCCTGGAAACGGCCAAGGGGCACGACCCCGAAGAGCAGCTGCGCAATGCCTTGGCCACGCTGGCGAAATATATCCGCGAAAATCGTAAATTGCTGCTGGCCTTGGGGCGTGATGTGTTGGACAACCACCAGCCGACGGTCCGCTTTGTGGAGGACAATTTTCACCGGCATATCATCATGCTTCTGGATCTGATAAAAAGGAATAAACAAACCGGGCGGTTTAGCAAAAACGTGCCCTTGCCCATTATGGCGGCTTTTTTAGCCGTCAGCCTGGTGGGCCCGAATTTTATTGCCGCAGTTTTGGAACAGATCAAACTCAAGCCGCAATACGATTGGTTGAAAAAAATTATCATCCCGTTAATGTTAAGCGACCGGGCGATCGGCATGCGCCTGGATTTGGCATTTAAGGGGTTGGCGCCCGATGAACCCAGCGCGGCGGTTAGGAAAAAAATACGCCGTGCCGAATCTGCCTCCAAAGAGACTGTGTCACAACTGTCTCAACGAGAGGAATGAGCATCATATAATATCCCCTCTCCCCGGCGTTAGCTGCGGGAGAGGGAGAGGGTGAGGG
>JAGVPM010000104.1 GCA_020052235.1 Candidatus Goldiibacteriota bacterium | reverse complement strand
CCCACTGCTTGCCGTCCCAGTGTTTGACATAATTTTTCCAGTCTCCATTTTTATCCGCCCACGCTGTATGCGTACTAGCCTCGTTGAAAGCCACATAGAGAATGCCATTATTGACCACCAGATTTGAAAAAACGGTTTTTTTATTATTATCGACATTCAAACTACCACCGATCTGTACCCACTCAGCGTAGATTGAATTGCTTAATATTCCCAGCACAGATGTTACATAAAAGATAATTTTTAAATTCATCGTCTGCCTCAATTTAAGCTGCAAAGCAATACCACAGGACAACGCGATACAGCTTTTCAAAAATATGTCTACAAATTATAAATTCAGCTGATATCGCTGTATAATTCTTTCGGCAATGCCTGCGGGTGATTCGCCATCCGTGGGGCAGGACCAATCCGCGCGTTGATACGCGGCCGCGCGTTGCGCCAATAATTTTTCCACGCGTGATCTTACCTCTTCCGGTTCACCTGCCAACAGCGGCCGGTCCTGGGCCCGCCCCACGCGGCGAATGATCTCCGCCACTCCGGCCGTCAAACACACCACCGGACCCAAAGCCCGCAGCAACGGCCAATTCCGTTCTGCCAGCACAATACCGCCCCCGGTGGAAACAACCTGCGCCATTGGCAACAGCGCCAAAGCTTCCAGGGCCTGGGTTTCCCAGGCACGGAACGCCGGTTCACCGTCTTCGGAAAAAATCCGGGTAATGGGTTTGCCGGCTTGTTGCACGATCCATTCATCAGTATCGGCCAGCGGCCAGCCCAACTTTTGCGATAATTCGCGCCCTACCGCGGTTTTTCCGGTTCCCATGAACCCTACCAGAACCACACCCCTCATCGGTTTAAAAGCCTACGGCAATACGCTTGCAGGTTGGCCTGCATTTCCTTGAGCGAATCTCCACCGAATTTTTCCTGATACCCGGCAGCCAATTCCCAGGCCACCACGGCCTCACCCACCACCGCCGCGGCCGGAACCGCGCATACATCCGAACGCTCATATCCCGCGGCTGTATTTTTTTTGGTTTTCATATCCACCGAGCGCAAGGGACGGCGCAGAGTGGCTATCGGTTTCATGGCCGCGCGCAGTATTAATGGCTCACCTGTTGTCATGCCGCCTTCCAACCCGCCTGCTTGATTGGACGCACGGCAATACCCTTTACCCTTGCGATAGATAATTTCATCATGCACCTGCGAACCCGGCCAAACCGCGCTTTGAAAACCAATGCCGATTTCCACGCCCTTAATGGCAGGGATGCTCATGACGCCCGCCGTCAACCGCGCCCCCAAACGGCGGTCCCACTGCACATGGCTGCCGACACCGGGAACCAATCCCCAGGCTGCCAAAGAAAATACGCCGCCCAAGGTATCACCGGCTTGGGATGCGCGGTCAATGGCACGCCGCATGGCAACAGCATTTTTTTCATCCGGGCAGCGCACATCCGAACTTTCGGCTTTTCGGCTCAAGCTTTCGGGCGAACCGGTCAAAATTTTGGTTTTCGCGGCACCAATGGATTCCACCCACGAACCCACGGCCACGCCCAACTGTTCCAACAACACGCGCGCCACGGACCCGGCCGCCACGCGCGCGGCAGTTTCACGCGCTGAAGCGCGTTCCAGAATATCCCGCAAATCCGAGCGGTCATATTTCAATGCCCCAACCAAATCCGCATGCCCGGGCCGGGGCCGCGATAAACGGGCCACACCGGCTTTTTCACTATGGTCTTCCACGCTCATGCTCACGCGCCAATTTTCCCAGTCGCGGTTGGCAATGGTCATGGCCACCGGCGACCCCAGGGTTTCCCCATGCCGGACACCGGCCGTAATCTGCACCTGATCCCGTTCAATCAGCATGCGTCCGCCGCGCCCGTAGCCTTGCTGCCGCCGCTGCAAATGCCGGTTAATTTGTTCCGCGGCCAGCGGTACCCCGGCGGGCATGCCTTCCACAATCACACTCAATGCCGGACCGTGCGATTCTCCAGCCGTTAAAAAACGCAACATAACATCCTCCACATGAGCATTACCCAATAAGTCCGTATTTCAAAATACAATAAAGAGCGCGCACCCCGTCACGCGGCCGGATCTTTTTGCCTTCCGCATACGGACGCCCATAATATGAAATGCCTACTTCAAAAAAACGCATCTTTCTCCGCGCTAATTTAATCGTAACCTCGGGTTCAAATCCAAACCGTTTTTCGCACAGGGGCACATTTTGAATGACTTCGCGGCGGAAGGCCTTGTAGCACACTTCCATGTCCGTTAAATTTAAATTGGTGATGATATTGCTAAGCAAGGTCAATCCGGTATTGATCACCGAGTGCCAGAAGAAAAGCACACGCCGGTTTTTGGTGGTTAAAAAACGGCTGCCATAAACCACATCCGCCAATCCCTTGGTGAACGGACGCATGAGGTCTTCATAATCAGCCGGATCGTATTCCAAATCCGCATCCTGAATCAAAACCACATCGTTCTTTGCGCGGCGAAATCCTTCGTGCAGGGCCGCGCCTTTACCGCTGTTTTTGGGCAAACTGAACAAATGCAAATCCGGCCCCTTGATGGCTTCCAATTCGCGCACGGTGTTGTCCGTGGACGCATCGTCAATGACAATTATTTCCTTAGGGATAGGTACGGCGCGCACGCGGCGGATAATTTCGCGAATGGTTTTTTCTTCGTTGTAAACGGGAATAATCACCGATAACGTAGGCCAAGCCGGTGATGCGGATTTAACCTTTCGGGACGAAACGTTGTTTTTCCGTTTCAATGAATTCACGTAAAGCCTCGTTGCTTTTTGGCAGGCCCCCCGGCGCCGGCGGGTCTTGCATGCGGGTAAAAAATCGCTTTAATATAACATCTTTGCAATTTTTGTCAATTCTTCTGCACTAAGAAAATTTACGATGCCGGGGTGGGAAATGGAACCTGTGGTCACTTCGACAAGCTCAGTGACCACAGGTGAACCATCAAAAAATGGCCATTGAGTCGGTTGCTGAGCTTGTCGAAGCAGCCGAAACGACCGCAAACTACGTGCGCCGGTCCAAGGCGGCCACCCGCTACGATTCATGACGGCCACCTGTTACGATCCAAGGCGGCCACCCGTTACGATTCATGACGGCCACT
>JAGVPM010000083.1 GCA_020052235.1 Candidatus Goldiibacteriota bacterium | reverse complement strand
GCGGGGGTTTGGGGGCGAAGCACCCCAACTCAGATAGGAAGGAACAGTGGACGGAACGTCCACGTCAGGGAAACCTGTGGTTTCCCTGAAAGCTCCGCTAGCGAAAGGGGAACAAGCTATGCCTGAAGAAGTCAGCAAACCCGCGGCCGAGGAAAAAGTCAAACCATCCAAGGCTGCCAAGCCCGGCGCGAAAGCAGTCAAAAATTCCTTGGCCGGGAGTCCGGTTGTAAACTCCGCAGCGTCCCAGGGTCCGGCTCCGCAGAAAAAAACCAAATCCCGGGCTTGGACATTGCTTAAACTAGGCGCAGCGCTTTTAAGCGTGCTGATCGTCTGGAACCTGTGGGGCTTGATTCCCGGCCAGACGGCCAAACGCGGGGAACTGAAGCCGGTTCGCGTATTGGGCGAGCGCGGCGGGTTGCCCGATAAGCCCGGACGTTTTTGCGCACCGGGCAATGTCCGGGTGGACCGGAAACATCACCGCGTGGCTTTGATTGATGCGTTCTATAAGAAAGTGCTGTTTTGGAACACCCGGGACGGGTCGCACATCATCGATGTGGATAAAAAAGGCCTGCATCAAATCTTGCCGAACGGGAACCCATTTGATGACGGAACGTTCCTGCCCATCAACGGCGCTTTTGACGGCACGGGGAATTTTTACGTGGTGGATAAATCGCACGGGGAAGTGACGGTGTTTTCCCCGGACTATAAGCTCAAAGCTGTTTGGCCCATGATCGCCCAGGAATTAACCGCGGACAACCAGGACAATGTATATATTCTGGATAAGCGCACCAACGAGTTGGTGCGGTACAACTCGGACGGCAAGGAACTCGGCCGCTTCGGCGGCGCGCAGTTTAAAGATCCCGGGTTCATGGCCGCGGATGATTCCGGCCGGATTTTCGTGGTTGACCGCGGCCAGCAGAAGGTGTTGGTATTCACGCGCGACGGGAAATTCAAGGATGATTGGACCTTGCCGCTGGTCCCCTTCGGCAATCCGGATATCGACGCCCGCGGCGATAAGGTTTATGTCAGCGAACACGACAAGCACAAAATTTTAATATTCACCCCCCAGGGACGCCTGCTGGCGCAATACGACATCCAATATCCCACGGTGCTGGGCGTGGATGCGGGCGGCGATATATATGTTTCAGGCGCGGATGCCGTGCATCAATATTCGCCTGATGAAAAAAATATGCCTGCAATTTCCACTTCCCTGTTGGGCTTGTTTATTCGCGATGAAGTTTTGGGGTTGCCCAAGGACCAGAAAATTTTAACCGGAACGGGTATGAGCGCGGGTTATTGGCAAATGCAGTTAAGCACCTATGGGCCGGTTTTAAAAATTAGTTTGCTGGTGTTTTGGTTGTTTGGTTTGGTTTTGTTGTTTAAAAGCAAACCCGGCGACGGCCAAAAGTTTTTGGCCGCAGTCAAACGGCTTTTTCCAGATAAGCCGAAGGTAAGCGCTCCGGTTGCCTCGATTTCACAATCCGTGTCCGTGGAAGAAGTTACAAAATCCGCGAAAACCGTTGCCTCCAAAACATCGGGCAAGGCGGGTAAGGTAGTGGCCTCGGTTTTACCGGTCGGGGAGGAAGTTCCGTCTCCGGCACTTAACCCCGGGCATCCGCGGCTTGCCCGATGGTGGAATTGGCTAAAAATGGCCATGGGCTTGATTTGTATTTTTCTGGGACAATTTCCCCTGTGGCAGGGAAAAATCGGACACGCAGTGTTATGGTTGCTGGCGGGGTTGGTTTTTTTAGCCTTAACCAAAGGTGTGATCAAAGCCGTTATGCGATTTTTCCAAGACCAGGCCCGGACTATATTGGTGGGCGGGCTGGTGGTGGTGCTAACGGGATTTTTTATTTACTCCGCATATCAAGGCGTGGGCTATGGCAAGCATTGGGACGAGGAGCATCATTTCGCGGGCTTGAGGCAAACTGTGAGTTCCCTGGTATTGCTGCCTAAAGAATATTTTTACGGAGGCATGTATTTCAATGTCGGGTATCTCGCCATACTTCCAGACGTGGCGGCCTCTACAGGTAAATATTTACGTGAGCTTAAAACACGAGTTCCGGTCGCTCCGTTTGTCATCAACTATTACACCAGCTTAACCGAACTTCAGTCAAAATTAACGCAACGCCTGGGAGATGGATATTTCAGGTTGAAAATTATTTTATGGATAATTGTGCTGACATCCCTGGCGATCGGAGGCATGTTTTTCCTCTCCTGGAGCGTGCAAGGTTCGCGGCGGGAAGCACTGCTGGGTGCGTGCTTAATGGCGTTGTGCTGGGAATTGAATTATCACGCCCGTTGGATTGCCGTGGATTCTTTACTGGCGGCTTTTTCCACCATGGTTTTATTTTGTGTTTTGGCTGGGTTGGATGCCGTCAGTGCCGATGTCAGGCGGCGGTACTTAAACGTGGCGGCCATTTTTACGGGATTGGCCATGAGCGCGAAAACCGGCGGTGTGTGGTTGCTGGCACCCATGGAAGTCATGCTTGGAATCACGATCCGGCGCACGAGCGGGGCCTCAACGACTAAGTTCCTGCAGTTTTTGGGTGGAACGGCAAAAGTGATTGCACTAATGTTTGCGACTTATTTGCTCACCACCCCGGCAACGTATGTTGATTTTTTTGCTACGTTGAGCTATTGGGCGCGCGGAGTTTACGAATATTCCAATGTTTCGGTGACCTATCCGTATTATGCCACTTTTTGGAATCATTGGGGCAAGGCGGTGGTATATTTTGCCACTACGGTTTCGTCTCCTTATTTAGGAATCGCCTTGGTTCTGTTTGGGTTTTCGCTTTGGGGCATGTACCGGATGTTTTTTCAACAACGTGCCAAATTTTTTATCTTGCTGTCGTTTGCTCTGCCCTACGCTGTTTATATTGGACTGGGGCATTTGATGATTGTAAGAAATTTACTTATTTTGCTGCCTTGTTTTTTTCTGTTTACGGCTCACGGCTTGAACGAGTTTTTTAAACAAGCCGCTTCCAAGAAAAAGGTAACTCTGGCGGGCTGGTTGTTTGTGGCACTTTGGTTGTGTTTAAACGCGTTTTGGATGCAGCACTCAGCAGCCAGCGTGAAATATACGGATATGAATGCGGCCATCAGGCAGTTTCAGGCGTATGCGCAGCAGCATCCCGGGCAAAAATTCCATTTGAGCCCAGGCTTGCGCGCGGAATTACAAAATCACAAAATTGCTACCGCGGCACTGGCCGCCGCACCGGAACAAGACGCGGATTATGCGTTTTTCTACCGCGAGCACGAATCGACCACCTGGGTGTCCAACCGGCCGCATTTCAGCAAAGCGGTAATCAGTTCACAAGAGCTAAACTATGATTATTATCCAACTTGGGAAGGCAACAACGCCAATACCCGCATCATAGTTATGAACCGGCACAATGCGCGGCTCATGGGAGTGAGATTTTAACCTCCATGACGCGGCCCTGGGTTTTTCTTATACCGGCGTACAATCCCGCCCCTGCCTTGGAAGGTTTGGTTCAGACGCTTTCGACTTTGGGCGCGCTGGGGGTGGTTGTCATTGACGATGGAAGCGCGGCTTCCAAGCAGGAAATTTTTTCCCGCATTTCCCTTCTGCCGCAGGTGACGGTACTGCAACATGCCGTGAATTTGGGCAAGGGTACGGCCTTAAAAAACGGGCTAAATTTCGCGTACGGAAAATTTCCCCAAGCCCTGGGCGTGGTAACGGTGGATGCTGATGGCCAACACCTACCGGAGGATGCCGCGCGGGTCGGTGCCCGTCTGGAGGCTGAGCCACAGGCTTTAGTGATCGGGGTCCGCCGTTTTGGGCAAGGGGTTCCTTTCCGGAGCTGGCTGGGCAATACGCTGACCCGGGTTATGTATCGGGCGCTCATGGGCAACGCTTTGAGTGATACCCAGAGTGGTTTGCGTGGGATTCCCCGGAATTTTATTCCCACACTGTTAAAAATTGATGCCAGCGGATATGATTACGAATTGGATATGTTGGTGGCGTGCAAACACAGCGGACGCCGGTTGCTGGAAGAACAGATTGCTACGGTGTACTTAGATAAAAATATTACCTCGCATTTTAATCCACTTTGGGATTCCATGAAGATTTACTTCGTCTTATTCCGCTTCATGTTGACCTCCCTGGTAACCGCCGGTATCGATTATTCCGTTTTCTGGTTGGCCTATACCTCTGGAAATGGGCTTCTGACCAGTCAGGTTGTAGCCAGGTTTATTGCCATGTTTTTCAATTACAGCGCGGTGCGGAAATTGGTTTTTTTCTCAGAGCAGCGTCATCGGGAAACGTTTCCCAAATATGCCGCCTTAGTGGCATGCTTCGGGTGTTTGTCCTTTTTTTTAATCAAAGCCCTGAATGGCGTGTTTAACATTCATGTGGTCTGGGCTAAAATGATTTCTGAACTGATGATGTTTTATGCCAACTTCCATATCCAACGCGACTTTATCTTCACCAAAAAGAAAAGGGATTAGAGGAGAGTCCTATGACTGGCAAAAAAGGATACTTGCTTTATCCGCCGATTTCCAAGCAGGAACGTTATTCCTCCGGAGTGGGCAGCGTGGGTGGGGAGCAAATTCCGCTGGGTATTTATTACCTGGCGGCTTATTTGCGGACACGGGGATATGTCGTGCAGGTCCGAGACGCTGAAGCCGAGAAATTGACGTCCGAAGATATCGTACGCCAGCTGGATAGTTTCCGGCCGGATTTTATCGGGATTAGCTCCACCACCGTGGCGTTTCACCGGGCCTTGGAAACCGCCGTGAGCATTAAGCAGCATTTTCCGGGGACCGTGATTATTTTGGGAGGGCCGCACGTCACGTCCAACGCGGACCATGCTATGCTTTATCCGGAGTTTGATTTTGGGGTTCTGGGCGAAGGGGAAATCACCTTGACGGAACTTTTGGAGGCGATTTTTTCCGGAGTGAAAGCCTTTTCAACTATCCCGGGCATCGCTTATCGGGATCAAGGACGACTTATTCGGACTGCTCCGCGCGCATATATTCAGAACTTGGATGACTTGCCCATGCCTGCCTGCGATTTAATCCCTAATTTGGCGCTTTACGCCCCGCCGCCTTCCAATTATAAAACGTTACCGGTCCTGAACGTGATCACCAGTCGCGGGTGTCCGAATTTGTGCACATTTTGTGATAAAAATATTTTCGGCGTCAAATATCGCGAACGATCCGCGCAGAATATTTTTGAAGAAATTCAGCACTTACACAAGGCTTATGGCATGCGGGAAATCGCGTTTGTGGATGACACATTTCTTATCAACCATAAAAGAATTTATGAGCTTTTTAACCGGGTGAAAGAGGCGGGTCTTTTTTTCCACTGGACCTGCATGGCCCGAATTAACAATGTTGATTATGACTTTTTAAAATTTTTAAAAAGTCACGGGTGTTGGAACATTGCTTTTGGTATTGAATCGGCCGACGAGGACATTTTGAAGTTGATCAAAAAAAACATCCGCATTGATAAAGTGCGTGAGGTCATCCGCTGGTGTGCGAAGTTGAAAATACAAACGAAGGGTTTTTTTATCCTGGGGCATCCCACAGAGACTGTGGAAACCATGGATCGTACCATTCGCTTGGCCTGCGAGCTGCCGTTGGACGCAGTGGTGGTCACCATCAACACGCCCATTCCGGGATCGGTCCAATATGCTCAGGCGGAGCAGTACGGAACGTTGGACAAACGTGATTGGAGCAGATACAATTACTGGAATCCGGTGTTTGTGCCGTTTGGATTAACCAAGGAAATATTGCTGAAAAAGCAAAAAGAATTTTATCTTAGATTCTATCTTCGCCCGAGAATTGCATTTCAGTTTATCCGGAGCTTTTTTGGAAAAGGCGGAATGAAGCGTTTTAAGACAATCATGAAATTAATTGAGTATGTAATACCTCAAACCAAGAAAGGTTAAAAATAAATGATTAATGGAACGATTATGCGAACTTCCATAGGCTTTATAAGTTCGTTTATTTTATTTCCAGGAATAGCACTGGGGTATTTTAATAATCAGGAAGCAGGAGTAGTGATAGGGCAAAAGGATATGATAAGCAGCGATTCGGCTGCTTCAGACAAGAGTCTAACTACACCTATTGGTGTCTACACGGATGGAACAAGGCTGTTTATCACTGATACTGGAAACCACCGGTGTTTAATTTACAATAATTTACCAAACGAAAATAATACGGCTGCCGATCTGGTTATAGGACAGTCCGCTATGAACGCCGGAAACAGCAATTTATTTAATTGGCCTTATTTAAGTTATGGCTCAGGAACACGCCTTTTTATTTCAGATGACAAACATAACCGAATTTTGGTATTTAACTCCGTCCCTACGGCAAATAATACTGCTCCGGATTTTGCAATAGGCCAACCCGATTTAATTCAAACAAGCTCTGGTCTGGGACCAAACCACCTTTTCTGGGCAACCTATGTCCGGAGCGATGGAGTCCGGTTAATAGTCCCGGATTCATCGAATCACCGGGTCTTAATTTACAATTCAATTCCCAATACTAGCGGCGCTTCCGCTGATATTGTTCTGGGGCAACCCGATTTTAATACCAATTCCGCGGGGCTTGGCGCCAATAAATTTTATTATCCTCAAGGAAATTTCCTGGCAAATGGCAAATTGATTATTGCTGACAGCGGCAATAACCGGGTTTTAATTTATAATTCCATCCCCAACACCCACAATGCTTCTGCGGATGTAGTCATCGGCCAGATCAATATGGACACTAACACCGCAGGTTGCACAGCGACTAAATTATCAGTTCCTGAAGATGTTTTTGTTGAAAACTCCAGGCTTTTTGTGACTGATTTGGGAAATAACCGGGTGTTAATCTATAACACAATTCCCACGACAAATGGCGCGGCGGCGGATATTGTTTTGGGACAACCGGATATGCAAAGCAATGCCGCCGGATGCACGGATAAAAATTTTTTCCGTCCATCGGGGATATTCGGAGGTGGGAACAAACTTTTTATAGCGGATTATCTTAATAACCGGGTTTTAATTTTTAGCGACACCATAACTTTGAACTCAGCATCACTCTCGCAGGGCGCCATGGGAAGTCAAGTATCCATCACTCTGAGCGGAGCAGGATTGGGTTCGAATATGACGGTGAAACTTTCAAATGGCATGGTTGAACTGGCGGCTTACAAGATAATGACCTATAGCTTCACATCCGCCACCTGTTTGTTTAATTTGAATGTATTCCCCGGTAAATTTGATATTAAGGTGGAAAGACCAGGGTCAACGCCCGGAATTTTATCAGGAGCATTTACTATCCTGTCAGCGCAACCAACCCCAACCCCCGTTCCCACCACCGCCTCAGCAGCTGATTTCAAGGGTAAAATCATTGATGAGAAATATTTTTATGTCTATCCCAATCCTACGCATGGGGTGAATGTGAAATTCAGGTTTTTCCTGCCCCAAAGCGCGGATGTGAAAATAAAAATTTTTACTACCTCGGAAAAATTTGTTTGGGAAACCGGCGAGAGGAATTATCCCGCAGGCTGGAGCGAGTTAGCTTGGAATGCTTCGGGCATGTCCAATGGCGTATATTTTTACATCGGCTATGCGTCAAATGATAAGGGGAGGGAAAAAATCATTAAAAAACTGGTGCTGCTCAAATGAGCGTCAAGATAAGCTGCTGCTCAACCAGTCAATTGAAAGGAACTGATCCAGGAAAAATTTGGCAGCCTGGTAGCGAGGAGCCGGACATAGGGGAGCGATCGCCTATGCCTAAGCGGCTCGACAAAGAGCGCTGTAAGGCGCTTGACGCGAACAGACGGGTCGTAACATGAGTGAACCTAGGTGTAGCCTCGTAAAGACCAAAGGGTGAGGAGGGCGACCTTGTATTTGAGTGGGGAAGCCAGTAGTTTGAGCCGGTAGCCAAGAGTACGGCGCAGACCTCCTTCGGGGTATCAGGGGCGACACGTCTGGAAGGTGAGCAGCGGAACTTGAGAGACCCGCAGAGCAGTAAAAGGTACTTGCCTATAAGCGAGACGGCGAAGTGGCGAGGAGAGGTTGCGGGAGTCGGACAAGCCCATATAGCGATGAAAGCAAGGACAGCATAACCTTGCAGAGCGAAGGGGCTTGTCCTGGACAGAGCTTCGTATGAAGGGAAGGACAGGGATTGGTGATGAGCCTAGAGACCCAGGAAAAAGTTTGGTACCTTCAACAGGAGCTAGCTGGAAAGAGCAAGTCAGAGCCTGGCTATCGGTTCTACAGTCTTTACGACAAAGTGTATCGGATCGACGTTTTATGGGAAGCGTGGTTGAAGGTCAAAGCGAATAAAGGCTCGGCGGGGATTGACGGGATGACGGTGGCTGAAATAGAAGTTGCCGGAGCAGGGCAATGCATCAAGTCAATCCACGAAGAGTTGAAAGCAAAACGCTATCGGCCTCAGCCACTCAGACGGGTGTGGATACCCAAAGCGAACGGAAAACAAAGGCCCTTGGGGATACCGACGGTGAAAGACCGCATGGTGCAACAAGCAACGCGGATGATCATTGAACCGATTTTTGAGGTGCACTTTTCCGACCGATCATTTGGATTCAGACCCGGGCGTGGATGTCAGCAGGCAGTAAAAGAAGTGGTGAAGTACCTGAACTGGGGATTGGTCAACGTGGTGGAAGCGGATATCGTGAATTGTTTCGGAAGCATCCCGCAGCAGCGGCTGATGAAAGCTGTGGCCCTACGGATAGCGGATGGAGCGATCTTGAAGCTGATTCGGCAATGGCTGAAAAGCGGCGTGATGGAAAACGGACAATATAACGAAACCACAATGGGAACCCCGCAAGGAGGAGTTATCTCACCGCTGCTGGCAAATATCTACTTGGATGCGCTGGATCAAGTTTGGAAGAAGCGCAATATGGCTTCATACAAATGCGGAAACGCACATCTTGTGAGATATGCAGATGATCTTGTGGTGCTCACGGACCAGAACCCAAAGAACCCCATGCAGGTGCTAAAGAGGGTATTCGGGAAACTGGATCTGGAGTTACACCCGGAGAAAACACGCATACTGAATGCGAAGGTGGACAACTTTGATTTTCTTGGGTTCAATTTCCGACAGAGGAAGAATCCCAAGACGGGCAAGTGGTTCTGCCTGATGCAGCCATCCCGGAAAGCGCAGAATAATTTGCGGGCGAAAATTCGAAAAGCCACGTCTCCCAGCGAAAAAGCAAATCTGGGAGTAGTGGTGCGTGAGGTAGTGAATCCGATCCTGCGAGGCTGGGTGAACTATTTCCGCATAGGAAACTCCAGCAAAGTATTCAACAAAATCCGACACTTTGCAGCGGCGAGATTGCGCCGATGCATGAGACGCAGGCAGGGACGACATGGGTATGGATGGAAAACTATTACCAGCGAATTTTTGTACGGCAAGCTGGGATTGTTTTACGACTATGGCGTTGTCCGGTATCGGTCAGTCCAGGTGTAAGGACGAAGAGCTTTCGGCGAATGTCCTTGGAAAGCCGTGTGTGGGAAAACTACAAGCACGGTTTGATGAGAAGGTGCTGGAAACGTGGCCAAGGTGGAGGAAGGAACTTTTCTATGATTCAAAAGAATAGAAATGAAAACACTCAACCTAAAACAAGCGCGCCAGGGCCTTACTCTACAGTGCCGTGAAGGCACAAATACAAACTGAATATTCACCGCAGATCCACGCACTTCGTGCCTCTGCGGTGGGAAAAGGATAGAAACCATGGCCACGTTAAAAAGTCGCACCATCAAACCAATAAAATTTTTAAATCTTCCCTTGCACCAGCGCGCGCTGCGCAAACCCTTGCTGGCGGCCATGACCCGAGTGCTGGACGGCGCGCATTTTATCCTGGGGCCTGAAGTGCAAGCGTTGGAAAAGGAAGTGGCCGCCGGGTGCGGAGCTAAATTTGGCGTGGGTGTGAATTCAGGCACCGACGCCCTGGTGCTGGCGCTCAGAGCTTTAAATATCGGGCCCGGTGATGAGGTTTTGGTGCCTGACTTTACGTTTATTGCCACGGCCACGTCCGTCCTGCTGGTGGGGGCGACTCCGGTATTGGTGGATGTGGAGCCGGGCACGTTGACGCTCGATCCCAAGCTGGCGGCCAAAGCCGTCACGCGCCGGACCAAAGCCATTATCCCCGTGCATTTGTACGGGCAGCCCGCGGACATGACAGCAATTTTAGCGTTGGCCAAAAAACATAAACTGGCGGTGGTGGAAGATGCCTGCCAGTCTTTGGGCGCCACGTGGCGCGGCCGGCAAACCGGTTCATTGGGGGATGCTGGGGCGATTTCTTTTTTCCCCACCAAGAATTTGGGAGGCATCGGGGACGGCGGCATGCTGGTAACCAACCGGGCCGAGGTGGCTGCGCACGTGAAACGTTTGCGCAATCACGGCTGCGATCAAAAATACATTCACCTTGAATTGGGATACAACTCACGCCTGGCAGAAATTCAAGCCGCGGCCTTGCGCGTGAAGCTGCCGCACTTGGAAAAATGGAATCGCCGCCGGCAATACTTGGCGGGCCTTTATGCCCAAGGTTTATCCGGAACCAGCGTGATTACACCCAGTGTGTGCAAGGATGCTGCACATGTGTTTCATCAATATGCGGTTTTGACCCCGCACCGGGATGCGCTGCGGAAATTCCTGCAAGTGCAAGGCATTGAAACTGCCATCCATTATCCCATGCCCTTGCACACGCAACCTTTATTGAAGGGCTTGGCTTCGTCCAAAGCCGCTTTCCCGGTCTCCAAGCGGGCGGCGCGCGAGGTACTGTGTTTGCCCATCACGCCCGAGCTGACCAATGCCGAAGCCGCGCGCGTGGTGGAGGCGATCCAGGCGTTTTTTCATAAAAGCAAATATAGTATCTGAGGCGTACGTGCCTTGAGAAAACAAATGTTTCACCGCAGAGTCGCGGAGGACGCAGAGAAATTGTCGAAAAAAGGTTTCCTTAACAGGTTTCTTTGCGAACTCTGCGTCTCTGCGGTGATTATTAGCCATGGCGAAAGGAACTAAGGCTGTGACTCAGTATGTGGTGGTAGGCGGGGCGGGATTTATCGGCAGTCATCTGGTGCGGGCTTTGTTGCGCGAAGAACCCGAGGCCAAAGTGGTTATTTTTGATAATTTTTCTTCCGGGCAGCGCTGGCACCTGGAGGATGCTTTAAAAAATCCCCGGCTCTCGATTGTGACCGCGGAGATTAAGGACTCGGATGCGCTCCAGCAGGCCACGCAGCAGACCGACGTGGTGTACCATTTCGCATCCAACCCGGACATTGCCAAAGCCGCGACCCAGCCGGATGTTGATTTTTGGGAAGGGACTTTTTTAACCAACCAGGTGATCGAGGCCGTGCGCGTGAACCGCGTGCCGCAGATTTTATACGCCTCGGGCAGCGGCGTTTACGGAGACACTGGGGACCTTGAGGTCAATGAGGATTATTCACCTCTTTTACCGATCTCGACCTATGGCGCGAGTAAGCTGGCTTGCGAAGCGTTGCTGTGTTCTTATGCTTATATGTTTGATTTCAAAGCCAGTGCGTTCCGTTTTGCCAATGTGGTGGGGCCGCACCAAACGCACGGGGTGGGCTATGATTTCGTGCGCAAGCTGCGCGCGCAGCCGGGGCGTTTGGATATTTTGGGGGACGGCACGCAGAGCAAGTCCTACATTCATGTGGATGATGTGATCCGCGCCCTGCGGCTGGTGGAAAAACAGCCCCAGCGCGGATTCTCCTACTTCAACGTAGCCACGCACGATGCGGTGACGGTGACGGAGATTGCGGATTTGGTGGCGAGCGTCATGCAGTTAAAGAAAGTGGAGTACCGGTATGCAGGCGGCGACCGGGGCTGGAAAGGGGACGTGCCCAAGGTGCGCTTGAATTCCGACAAGATCCGGGCCCTGGGATGGAAACACCAATACACGTCCCAGGAAGCCATGCTCGCCTCGGTCCAGTCCATTTATCAGGATGCCTTGGCCAACAAATTTGCCTGGGGGGAAACCAAACCATGATTATTTCCCGTTCGCCGGTGCGCCTGTCCATGGGCGGGGGCGGGACCGATCTGCCTTCGTATTATCAAAAACACGGCGGTTTCCTGATAGCCGCGGCCATCAACAAATACGTTTACATCATGGCGGAGAAACGCTTTGCCGAAAGCATCCGGCTTTCCTACTCGCAAACCGAAATTGTGAATTCCGTAGCGGAAATTGAGCACCGCATTTTTCGCGAGGCTTTGTTGTACACTAAAATTGAAAAACAAATCGAGCTGGTCTCGGTGGCCGACGTGCCTGCCAATTGCGGCTTGGGCACGTCTTCGACATTTACGGTTTCTTTGCTCAACGCGCTTTTTGAATACCGTCGCCAGCACGTCTCAACCGAAGCACTGGCCGAGGCGGCCTGCCATATTGAAATCGAACGCCTGGGCGAACCGATTGGCAAGCAGGACCAATATGTGGCGGCTTTTGGCGGTTTCAATGCCTACTGGTTCCAACCCGACGGCAAGGTCGTGGTGGAGCCGGTCCGCATTAAAGATGAAGACGTGATGGAGCTGCAAAATAATTTGATCCTTTTTTATTTAAACCGCGAACGCAAGGCCGGATCGGTGCTGGAAGAGCAAAATAAAAAAAGCCAACAGGGAGACAGCGGCACGCTGGAACGCCTGCATAAGATCAAGTCCATGGGCGAGCACACGCGGAAAATTTTAGAACAAGGCAAGATCGATGAGTTCGGCGAGATCATGCACGAACATTGGCAGACTAAAAAAGGACTCTCATCCAAGGTGTCCGATCCCTTTATTGACGAGGCGTATGATAAGGCATTGAAAAACGGCGCGACCGGGGGCAAGGTCGTGGGTGCTGGGGGCGGCGGGTTTTTGCTGCTGTATTGCCCAAAGCAGAAGTCGCGTTTGGTGGCTGCCATGCGCGAGCTGGGCTTGCAGCCGCTGTGGTTCCGCTTCACCCAGGAGGGCGCGCAGATTAGTCATACGCATTAAGAATAATTCCCTCCCCCTCGGAGATTGTGTCGTAATGCGTTTGTACAGGTTTTATGTAGGGGCGATCCTTGTGATCGCCCGGGCGAACATAAAGTTCGCCCCTACCCAATTGATTCAGGAGCGTGAATGGCAGCACCCGTAAAAACCAATTCAGAGCAAGACCGTTTCCGCAACATCACGGTGGAGTGGGATGATGCGCACCGTTACTCCCCGGCGCCGCGTCACCGCCGGCGTTTGGTGATGAACTGGC
>JAGVPM010000174.1 GCA_020052235.1 Candidatus Goldiibacteriota bacterium | reverse complement strand
TCCGTGCGTCCCACGAAAAGTTTATTCTGCACATCATCGGCCAGCACCACGTACAACGCGGTTATCTCCGGGCGCCGGGCCGCAACCCCGAACATCGAGGCCACCCGCAGGCCTGCCGCGATGCTGTCGAGAATGGTTTGCATGAAATCATCCGGGGCGAGCATGGGGATGGCTTCCAACAAAACAGTGCGGCCGCTGGTTACGGGGGCGAGTTTGAGAGTGATTTTGTTCATGGGCGGCTCCCTAAAAATTGGACTGCATCATTAAGCAAGGCGCGGAGCGGGGCGGGGATATACAAACCCAGCAGCAAAACCAGAACCATAAACGCCACCGGCGGCGCGGCCGTGAGCCAACCGTCATGATAGGGGGTGTCATGGACTTCAAGCGGTGCGCGGCCCTGCACGACTTTTAATACGGTTTTACCCATGCCCATGAAGACCACCAGCAGGAAAAGCAGAAATAGTCCCGCGACCCAGAAGCGCCCGTTGTCAAACGCGCCATTGAGAATGGCAAACTCGCTGATGAAAGGGCCGAACGGCGGAGAGCCCGTGATGGCCAGGAACCCGGCGAGGAACAACGCGCCGGACAAGGGCAACCGCCGCATGGCGCCGCTAACCTGCTCGGTGTTTTTACTGGCATAGGCGCGGTGGATATTGCCGGCGGAAAGAAAAAGCACTCCCTTGGTTACGCCGTTGGTCACGAGGTGAAGCATGGTTCCGAATAAAGCCGGACCGCCCAGCCCTAAACCCACCATGAGTATGCCCATGTGTTCGACGCTGGAATAGGCCAGCATGCGTTTGAAATCCCGCTGCCCCACCATGAATAAGCCGGCCACGGCCATGGAAAGCAGCCCCATGAACAACAGCAGCCGCGAAATGTACGGGCCTTCACCGGCAGCCGCGCAAATATGGTAGATGCGCAAGAAGGCGAGAAAAGCGCAGCTGGTGACGCCCCCGGCGAAGATGGCCCCGACCACCCCAGGGGCTTCGCCGTAGGCATCGGGCTTCCAGGTATGCATGGGGGCCAGGCCCATTTTGGTTCCATAACCCACCAGCAACAGCACAAACGAAGCGCGCAGCCAGGGTTTAGAAAGCAGCGGCGCATTATGCAGGAGTTCCCCGAGTGTCAGCGTGGGCGTCAGACCGGCCGGCAGGGAGGCATAGGCCAGAAAGAAAGTGCCGAGCAGAGCCAAAGCAATGCCGACCGAGCCGACCAGCAGGTACTTCCAGGTGGCTTCAATGCTGCGTTTGGAATGATTAAAATAAATCAGGGGCGCGGTTGAAAGTGTGGTGGCTTCGATGGCGACCCACATTAGCCCCAAGTGATGGGCCCAAGTTACCAAGCTCATGATGCCCAGGAAGGTCAGCAAGCAGGCGACGAAAATACGGTTGGAGCGTTCCTGGCGGTAGTTCAAGTAGCCCACGCAATAGAACGAGCAAAAAAGAAAGAGCGTGCTGACCACGAGCAGAATAATTTTGCCCGGAGGGTCCAGCACCAACCAGGCGCTGCTCACCGCCAGGTCGGGGCGGGAAAGCACCCAAAACGTCAGGGCCGTATGGACAAGGGCGGTTACAGGCAGCAACCACGGGCGCCAGCGGTTGGACGGAATGGCGGCCGCGAGGGCGGCCATGATTATGGGAAAGCAGATCAGTACCCAAGCCATGTTCATTCCTCCTTAAGGGAAACCAGCATGCGCGTATCCATGGAGGAAAAGGCCTGGTTAATATGGTTGGTGATAATCGAGATCACGAAGACACCGACGAAGAGATCCAAAAACATACCCATTTCCACAACCAGCGGTATGGCTTGCACCAAGAGCATGCCGAAAATAAAGATGCCGTTTTCCAAGACGAGATAACCGAGAACTTGAGAAAGTGCCTTGAAACGGGTGGTCAGCAAAATGAAGCCGACCAAGACCGTGGAAATGGATGCGGGCACAATCAAGGTATTGACCGGATGCGCGGCCAAGGGCAACTGTTTTGAAAACAGCAGCACAAAGGCAGTGGCCAAAGCGCCGAGAATGACGGACGGCAGCAGTCCGATCAGGGGTTCCACTTCGCGTTTGATCTGGGCTGCGCGCAGGGAGCGGATCATGATCGAGGGAATGACAATGCCCTTGAGGAGTATGGCTGCGGCTGCGGCCAAAATCACCGGAAGGGACAAGTGCTCATGCAAGAGCAGGGGGATCACGCCCAAGAGCGCCCCCTGGGTGGCCACGATGTGGATGACCGAAAGAATTCGGCTGGTGCCCAAGGCGAATAAATTTAACACCAGCACGATCACGAGCAAGGCATTAAGCATTTCCATAGGGAACTCACCTCACCAACAAAATAAAGCCGGACCCGCAAAGCAGCAACGCGCCGGTTAAAAGATAGGGGACACGCTTCATTTGCAGACGCGCCATGATAGATTCCAAAATCCCGATGACGATCGCCAGTGCCAAAATTTCCCCGACAAATAACGGCCAGTCTAACCAGGCGGATCCGGTCCGAAAGGGCGCGAGCAAGTGCAGCAGCACGGCGCTTAATACAAAAAGTTTGAGGGCCGAAGCGTATTGGATTACGCCCAACAACGGGCCGCTGTGATCAAGTACCATGACTTCGTGGATCATGGTCAATTCCAGGTGAGTGTTCGGATCGTCAACCGGAATGCGGCAGGTTTCCGCCAACAACACGATGAACAAACCGATGGCCACCAGAACCAGCGGTGCCGCAGCCGGGGAAGGGAAAACGGCCACGGGCCCGTGCAGCATATTCGTAAGCGTAAGCGACCCTGACTTTTTTGCCAGGACCAGCAGGGCAAAAAAGAGCGCCGGTTCGGAAAGACAGGCAAAGGTGACTTCGCGGGCAGCACCCATGCCTTCAAACGCCGAACCGGTATCCAAAGCCGCAGCCGTGGTAAAGAAGCGCGCCAGCCCGAAGAGATAGGCGAAAAGAATCAGGTCGCCGGTGAAAGCAATGGGCGCATTGAAAGGTCCGAGCGGAATCAGCAGACCGGCCAGTATCACGGTGGACAGGGTGATGGCCGGTCCGGCAAAGAAAACCCACGTCGTGGTGGTACTCACGACCAAGCCTTTACGCATTAGCTTGATCAGGTCATAATAGGGCTGTAACCAAGGCGCTCCGATCCGGCCCGCGGCCAGGGCTTTGGTTTTATTAATTACGCCCAGCAGCAGCGGAGGCAGCAATAACAACAACAGCAGATGGATTGGCGTTTCAATCATGATGGAATTCCCACCCCCCAAAAAAAGGGAAGTATAATGGTGATGATAAGGATATAAAGCAGATACAAATACGTCTGGCCTTGTTGCAAGACGCGAACCCCCGGCAGTGTGCGCCCGGCGAAGTTGAACAGCGGCAGTACCCAACGATCGAGCACCAAGTCCGGAACAAAAGTCTTGGCGGGCGTGGGCTTGGGGAAAAGACTGCGCATGGCCGGACGGTAGGTTTGCGGATGCAGCATGAAGGAAAATAGTTGTACGATCGTCTGGCCGAAGGAGGAACCTGTGTATTGCATCCGCGCCGTGGGTTGGGCATAGCCGCAGTCCCAGGTGATTTTTTTAGGGACGCGTTTGATGCGCGGTAAAACTTTGATAATCCCAAAAATGCCTGCGGCCAGTACCACGAGTGCGAAGCCCAGCCAGGTTATCCAATGCCATGGCAGTACGTTGGCCAGGGAGCCTGGGGCATTGAGCGGCAAGGCCCAGGTTCTGACAGCGTTCTCGAGCATGGGCATGGCCAGCATGGGGAATACCCCGATGCAGGTGCACCCCAGGGCCAGGAGAATAACCGGGACGAGCATGGCGGCTTCCGGATCATGTGCGTGTTCGGTTGAGGAAGTGCGCGGCGTACCGAGAAATACGGCACCGAACAGTTTCACGAAACACGCGACTGCCAGCGCGCCAATCATGGCCAGCGCCACCGCAGCCGTGGCCGCAGCCGCGATTCCCGGTTCCGTGTTGAAATTTAGAGTGTGGAACAATCCCAGGTAAAGCAGCCATTCGCTGACAAAACCATTGAGCGGCGGCAGGGCGCAAATAGCCACGGCGCCCACTAAAAAAAATACTGCGGTACGCGGCATTTTTTTGGCCAGGCCGCCCAGGTGGTCCAGGTCGCGGGTATGCGTGTCGTGAATGATCGCACCGGCATTGAAGAACAATAAAGATTTGAACAAACCATGGTTCCAGACGTGCAGGAGTGATCCCCCAAGCCCCAGTAGTATCCAATCCCAGCGCCCTAAAGCGCGGCCCAGCAAGGTCAAACCCAGGCCAATGGCAATAATGCCGATATTTTCAATACTGCTGTACGCCAGCATCCGTTTTAAGTCATATTGCCCAATGGCAAACGCAATACCCGCCACGCCTGTAATCGAGCCTACGGTCAGCAGCACGCCGCCCCACCACACAGGGTTGGCGGGAAACAGGGCGGTCACCCGGAGGATGCCGTAAATACCCAGCTTGAGCATGACCCCGGACATAACGGCGGAAACATGACTGGGGGCATTGGCATGCGCGCCGGGGAGCCAGACGTGCAGGGGCATCAACCCGGCCTTGAATCCGAAACCGATCAAGGCCAGCACGAAGATAGTCCCGGCGGTTTTATCCGGCAGCGCCCGGGTCAATTCCAAGGCAAATGAGCCGGTGGCATGGTACCAGAGTGAGAACATGGCGAATAGAAACAAAGTGCCCACGTGGGTGGCGATCAGGTACACCCAACCGGCCCGTCGGACTTCGGGATTATCCTCTTCAGCCGTGGCAACAAAGTAGGCGGCCATGGCCATGATTTCCCAAGCGATCAGGAAGAGGATGCCGTCGCGCGCAATGACGACCAGACCCATGGACCCGGCCAGTACGCCGTAAAACAGGGCGAGCTGACGCCCATTGTCCGCATGCTCGGATTGTTTCCAGTATCCCAACCCGTAGATCGAACCTAAGCCAGGTACGACAAACACCAATCCCAGAAACACGGCACTCAGGGGATCAAGCGTTACGGCGAATTGCCCCCAGGGCAAAAACCACGGTATGTGCAACGACGGGGCCGGCATATCGAAGGAGAGGGCAAGGCCGCATATTCCCAGCAGGCTGCCAATCAGCATCAGCGCAGTTGCCAGCCGCTGTCCCAGGGCTGATTGCGGCGAAAGCAGGCAACCCGGCAGACCGCTGAAGCCGAGCAAGACGATGGCGGATAGAACCAATTGTAGACTTAACATGATTAAATCCTTTGCGTAGGGAACGGTTTGAAACCGTTCCCTACATTAATACGGTGTTTCATTAACGCGCGATCAAGAACGCGAATATTTCCTTAAACGGAATCAATGTGCTCAACATCAAGATGACAGTGATCAGGATGTAGAGCATATAGTTCTGGGTCAGCCCTTGCTGAAAACGGCGAAACCATCCAAAACGTTGTTCGAGATCATGAAAGCCGGGTACGATGACCCTATCCAACACGACATCGTCAACATGAGTGTGCATGCCCGCGGGCTTGGGGAAGGCCCCGCTAACTTGCTGTTGTCCGCCGCGCGGCCGAAGTATCCAGCTAAACATGCTTACGATCATTTGCGCAAACGATGAGGCCGTATACTGCATCCGCGAAGTCGGTTGGGCATAACCGCAGTCCCAGGTTAGACCACGGTGCCGGACCCGGCCGATCAGGTATAAAAACAGCCAAAGCGCCAGGATGCACACCAGCAGCCATATCGATATCGCGCTGATGATTTTCAGCGGTGCCACGGAGGTCAGGCTTAAGCGGCTGGCCTCCGTGGCACCCGAAAAATTGGCAATCACCGCATCGAGGATCGGGCTGAGCAAAACCGGAGCCAGACCGATCACGGCACAGGCAGCGGCCAGGAACAGCATGGGTCCCCGCATGGAAAACGGCGCTTCATGGGCATGGGCTGCGCCTGAGGTGCGCGCGGTTCCCAGGAACACCGCGCCATAAACTTTGACAAAACAGGCCACGGCCAATGCTCCGATCATGGCCAGGATGGGTGCTCCGATCATGACCGCCGATCCGCTGGTTCCTATTGTCGTTCCCGCGCGCAGGAATCCCAGGAAAACGAACCATTCACTTATAAAGCCATTCAAGGGCGGAAGCCCGCAAATGGCCACGGCCCCCACCAGAAACATGGCTGCGGTCCAGGGCATGGGTTTGGCCAAGCCGCCCAGCCGGTCAATCTGCCGCGTGCCTGTGGCGTGGACCACCGAGCCGGCCCCGAAAAAGAGCAGGGACTTAAAGAAGCTGTGGTTCCACACGTGCAGCAGGCATCCGGCCATGCCCAACACGACCCATTCCGGATGATTGAACGAACGCCCCAACATGGCCAGTCCCATGCCCATCAGAATAATGCCGATGTTCTCAACACTGTGATACGCCAGCAGCCGTTTGAGGTCATGCTGCCCCAGGGCAAACACCACGCCGAACAACCCGCTCACTGCGCCGAGCACCAGCAGCAAACCACCCCAGGTTGCGGGCGGGTTTGGCAATAGGGAAAGAATGCGCAGCAATCCGTAGATGCCCATTTTCAACACCACGCCAGAAAGTATGGCGGAAACATGGCTGGGTGCCTGCGTATGCGCTCCAGGCAACCAAAAGTGAATGGGCATAACACCGGCTTTCAAACTAAAGGCAAGTAACGCCAAAAAGAAAATTCCGTTCATTACACTCAGGCTTAGGGCATCGTTTGCCACCGGGTGCAACCCGTAGGAGCCCGTTGCCCAGCGCCAGCATACGAACAAGCCAAAGAGCGTCAAGGTGCCAATGTGCGTGGCCATAAGATAAATCAAACCGGCTTTGCGGCATTCCGGGCGATGATCTTCGAGGCTGACCAAAAAAAACGCCGACAGCGCCATGGCTTCCCACCCGAAGAGGAAGGCGATCGCATGTTTGCTGATGACCAGCAAGGCCATGCCGGCCACCAAGCCGCCCCAAAATACGTGGAGCCTTTTGCCGGTGCGGGGATACCGGCGTTGCGGCCAATATCCTAAACCGTAGATTGAACCAAGCCCTCCCATCAGGAAGATGGGCACCAGGAAAAAGGCGCTCAAGGCATCGACCCCAATTAAAGAATCACCCATGGCAGGCCAGGGGAAGCTGACAGCCGTCGTCATTGGGTTGTATAAACCCAAACCGGCGCCAATCAACCCTGCCAGCGAGCCTAGACACATGCAGGCTACGGCTATCCGTTGACTCCAAAGCGATGCGCGTGACAACATCAGTCCAGGCAAGCCGCTGACAGCTGTGAATAGTAAGGCGACGATGATCAGGTTAAGCGACATACACGTCTCCATTTTGTAGGGAACGGTCGCGACCGTTCCCTACAATTATTCTTTACTGAGATCAGTGTTCGCAACGGGAATGGCGGCTTCTGCGGCAGCCAGTGCATTCATTAATTCCTCGCGCGAGGCCCGTCGTTCGAGTGCTGATTTGAAATCTTGATTGAGCAGCACAAAACCCAGCCGGGACAGCAAATGCAGATGAGCCCGCACAGAAGGGCTGATCAGAGTGAACAAAGTATTGACCGGTTGACCGTCAATGGCCCGAAAATCAATGGGATGTTCTAGGAAACAAAGCGTGACCGTGGGTTTGGATACGTGCAACACTACGGGATTACGGACGTGGGGAATTGCGATACCATTCCCAATACCCGTTGATCCCAAGGTTTCGCGGGCCAGCAAGACTTGGTACAGGAATTCACGGTCTACTTCTTCAGGCAGATTAAGGGCGTCAACCACGGCCTTCAGGACAGAAGGTTGGTCCACGCCGCCGATGCGGTAGGCTACGCCTCCGGCTTTTAAGGCATCGGAAAGACTCGGCAAGGGAACCGTGCTTTTATCACCCTCTAAAAAGATATTGGGTGATACCTGGATTCTCCGTGAAGTAGCCCATTCCAGCAGTTCAGCCCGATTGAAACGGAACTGTTCATTGATGCGATAGGCTGGAATGGTTTCTTGTTTTATCCAACGATAGATGGTTTTTTCAGAAACATTCAGAATACTGGCAGCGTCTTTGACCGACAATTGCATTTGCGCTCCTCCGTAATATACGTGCTCAGATATAGACAAGTATAGATATTATTGCAAAATGTCCTCAAATGTCAATGGTTTTTGAATTAAATATTTTTAAAAATATTGTGATTTATGATCAAATAAAAAAGAGGAAATTGATAAAAAATGGTCACATGCGGATAAGTGCCTAGCGCTTTTTAAAATCCTTGCCCCGAGGTGCGCGTTCTGCTTATAATGTCGTGATCTTTTATTTTGATACTCATGGAAACGGGTGGATACCTTGGACCAGAAACTTTTTGAAAGTGAATTAGGGAAAATCATTGACATCAGTAAGAATTTCGGTGTGCGAAAAGTTATGCTTTTTGGATCTTGCCTGGATAATATCGAGACAGCTCACGATATTGATATTGCCATTAGCGGCATCCCGGCTCGTGATTTTTTTAAATATTATGGAAAGGTAGCCAGTATGTTGGCAGAAGAGGTGGACATAGTAGATTTGGACGATATGCGCGATTATATGCGGAATAAAATTAGGCGCTTCCGGAATTCGTGTGGGATGATTGTGTAAAATGCACAGCATGAGCAACGAGTCACTCGAAGAGTTCTACGGACACATCCTCGGCATCGAATG